>NZ_PNDI01000087.1:0-4671 GCF_005887465.1 Pseudoalteromonas sp. S1610
AGTTCGAAGTTCGAAGTTCGAGAAATTTAAAAACCTTGCGGTTAACATCGCAAGGTTTTTTTATACCTGTAGGCAATAAACCCGCTTAAAAAACCATATACACAAAGAGAAGCGAATGAGGAGTAAATGAGAAAACAATAACCATTAGCCCAACTGATTAATTCGAGTCTCTAGGCTCGCTGCCGTGAACCCAAACACCCTGCTTGGCTTAATCTCTACCTAACACCTAGCACCTAATACCTAATACCTAAAACCTGCTCTTCACTTTAGACCAGACGCGGTGTAAACCCGCTACTACATCAATCAGCCTTACCCCGCTTCTCGCAGCTCGTCGCTCGTGAGCTTTTCTAACCTTTAACCTTTAACCTTTAACCTAATATTTTCATACAGACATAAAAAAACCGCTTATTAAGCGGTTTTTTTCTAACATTTACGGGCTATTTTATAACGCGTAAATGTGAGCCTTTTTTCTTTTCAGGCTTGGGAGCTGGCGTTTCATCAACTATTTCAGGTGATGAATCGACACTTTCAAGCTCTGGAGCAAAATCGTCTTCGTCCTCTAAAAACTCATCTGCAGTAAAGACTGTGCCTTCGCCATTTTCACGTGCATATATTGCAAGTACAGCCCCTAAAGGCACGTATACTTGCATTGGCTGGCCGCCAAAGCGCGCGTTAAAGCTAAGCTGAGTATTATCTAACGAAAACTGCGTAACCGCCGAAGGGCTTATGTTCAATACAATTTGACCATCTTGGACAAACTGTGTTGGCACTTGCACTGCAGGAAAGTCAGCATTGACCACTAAGTGTGGCGTGCATTCGTTATCAACAATCCAATCAAAAAAAGCGCGTAGTAAATAAGGACGATTAGAGGTCATTATAAACGGATCTCACGCTCTGCTTCAGTTAAAGAAGCTTGGAATGATTCACGTTCAAATAAACGAATCATATACTCTTTAAGTTCTTTAGAGCCTGCACCATTTAGCTCAATACCAAACTCTGGTAAACGCCATAACAGTGGAGCTAAATAACAATCAACTAAGCTAAACTCTTCACTCATAAAGTAAGGCGCTTCACTAAAGATTGGTGCTATTGCAAGTAATGCTTCTGTCAGCTCTTTACGAGCTTGCGCCGCATCAGAGGTGTTGTTAATGATTTTTTCAGCTAGGCTGTACCAATCAGTATCAATACGGTGCATCATTAATCGACTACGACCACGCATGACCGGATATACAGGCATTAGTGGAGGATGAGGAAAACGTTCATCAAGGTATTCCATGATGATATTTGCCTGATATAAACCAAGCTCACGGTCAATCAGTGTTGGCACTGTGCCGTAAGGGTTAATTTCGTGAAGTGCTTCTGGCAGGTTATCCTTTTCAGCCATATGAATATCTACACTTACACCTTTTTCAGCAAGTACAATACGTACTTGGTGGCTATACATACAGTTAGCACCAGAAAAAAGGGTCATTACAGGGCGCTTATTGGCAGCTACGGCCATGCCTACCTCCATTAAATAACTAAAACAGCAATAGGGGCTTAAGCCCCTATTGCAAAATTACCTTTAAATATGTTCAAACTTAATGAACATCTCTCCAGTATTCTTTCTTCAGCATAAATGCCAAGATAAATAGGATAATTAAAAATCCGATTACCTTAAGACCTAGCGCTTCCGACTCGAGACGTGTAGGTTCACCTACATACTCTAGGAAATTCGTTAAATCACGAACTGCTTGGTCATATTCATCTACACTTAATTCGCCCGTACCATCTGTTTTTGTACCAGTAATATGAGTGGTTGTTTTACCATCTACTGTTACTTCTTCAGTAATTGCAGTAGGAACACCTTGCAACTCTTGAAGAACATGTGGCATACCCACCGATGGGAATAACGTATTATTTACGCCAAACGGACGAGATTCATCTTTGTAAAACGATTTTAAATAGGTGTAAATCCAATCACTGCCACGCACACGCGCAACGTTGGTTAGATCCGGCGGAGCCGCACCAAACCATTTTGCAGCATCTTCTTTTGCCATAGCGTTAAGGATATGACCACCCACTTTTGAACCATCAAAAATAAGTTGCTCTTGACCAATCTCTGTTGGAATACCAATGTCACGGAAAGTACGTTCATAACGTTGATACTGCATTTGGTGACAACCAAGACAGTAGTTCATGAACAACTTTGCGCCACGCTGCAAAGAAGGTTGATCAGATATATCGTTACCCGCTTCCATTAGAGGAACTGACGGGCCTGCCGCCATTGCAGGTAACACGTTTACTGATAAAGCAAATAAACCTATTAATAGCTTTTTCATCATTTCGTTAACCTCTCAGGCAATGGCTTAGTTTTTTCATTCTTACTGTAAACGAATAACAGTACGAAGAACATAAAGTAAGTCACAGTACAGACTTGCGAAACAATCGTTTTAAAATCAGTTTGTGGTGTAGCACCAACCCAACCTAAAAGAACGAAAGTAACAACAAAACCTGCAATGTTCCATTTGTGGAAACCACAACGGTAACGAACTGAACGAACCGAACCACGGTCAATCCAAGGTAATAATGCTAGCACAACAATTGATGCACCCATTGCAGCAACACCCATTAGTTTGTCAGGGATTGCACGTAAGATTGCATAGAATGGCGTAAAGTACCAAACAGGGAAAATATGCTCTGGTGTTTTAAGTGGGTTAGCTGCTTCAAAGTTTGGCGCTTCTAAGAAGAAGCCACCCATAGCAGGCATAAAGAACACAACCCAGCAGAACAAGATTAAGAAGCCAACCACGCCCACAATATCTTTTACTGTGTAATAAGGGTGGAACGGAATCGCATCAATAATGTCTTTTTTATCAGTGTAGTATTCATGGAACTTAAATTTAGGCTTGTCTTCTTCAGCCACAGTTCCTTTTTTACGTTTGTTATCAATACCGTCAGGGTTATTAGAACCCACTTCGTGTAGTGCAACAATGTGTAAAAATACTAAGATAACAATAACCAATGGCAGTGCAATTACATGTAATGCAAAGAAGCGGTTAAGCGTTGCACCTGAAATTACATAGTCACCACGGATCCACAGTGTTAAGTCATCACCAATAACCGGGATAGCCCCGAATAATGAAATGATTACCTGTGCACCCCAGAACGACATTTGGCCCCATGGTAATAAGTAACCCATGAATGCTTCAGCCATTAGGGCTAAGAAAATGAACATACCGAATAACCACAGTAATTCACGTGGTTTTTGGTAAGAACCGTAGATCATGCCACGGAACATGTGCATGTAAACAACGATGAAAAACGCAGATGCACCCGTTGAATGCAAATAACGTAATAACCAACCGTACTCTACATCACGCATGATGTATTCTACTGATGCAAATGCACCTTCAGCAGATGGTACATAGTTCATCGTTAACCAAATACCTGTAAGTATTTGGTTTACTAGTACTAACATAGCTAGAGAGCCGAAGAAGTACCAGAAGTTAAAGTTTTTCGGTGCTGGATACTGTGCAATGTGCATGTTCCAAACACGTGTCATTGGGATACGGTCGTCTATCCACTCAACAATTTTACCAAACATTAGGCCACCCCTTGTTCTTCGCCCACTAAAATAGTGGTCTCATCAAGAAAAGTATATGGTGGAATTTCTAAATTTAATGGTGCAGGTACCGATTGGAATACACGGCCAGCCATATCAAACTTAGAACCGTGACATGGACAGTAAAAACCGTCATCAGTCCCTTCCACTTTCTCACCAAAGCCACCTTGTAAAAAGCTAGGTGAACAACCCAAATGCGTACAAATACCTACAGCGACAAAAATCTCTGGGCGTAATGAACGGAAATCATTGGTTGATGATTCTAATTGTTGTGGCTCTTGCGATTGCGGATCACGAAGTTGACCTTCATGTTCTTTCATCTGCTCAAGCATTTTTGGGGTCCGTGATACAACCCATACAGGTTTACCACGCCACTCGACACGTATTAATTGTCCTGGCTCAAGTTTGCTGATATCTACTTCTACAGGCGCACCCGCAGATTTAGCTCGCTCACTTGGATTCCAAGACGCAATAAAAGGAACAGCAGCCCCAGCCGCACCAACACCACCAACAACAGAGGTAGCTATGGTTAAAAAGCGACGTCGGCCATTGTCTACAGGCGCATTGCTCATCCACTTATCTCCACTATGATTCTCAACACTTGCTATATTGAGAACATCAGTTACAGCAGGTTAATTTTTCGAATTTTAAAAGAGAAACGATCATAATTAAAACCCTTGTTTAAAACAAGGTTATTCACAGCCTCCTGCTCGAATAAACCTGACTTGCTCAAATAGTTGATTAAGTAAGCTCGAGTATGAAACCAAATGACTATAGTATCGCTTCCGTAAAAACAATTTGTAAACAAGTACAATCTCACCAACTAAGTACAGTAACAACTGAATTTGGCGACATTAAACTCATTCACTTTATTTGCCCGCCAATTGTAGCAAAAAAATTCACCAATTAACTGATGGATTTAAACTAATTGCGATAATTATTTAACTTTTTTTGCGTTAGTCGGTCATTTTTAAGCTTTCGTTCAATAAATACGCATGCTTTGCCGATTCTGATCAAGCTAATGTCGACATTAGTCGTAAGGGGAAAGGTTCGGGGTTCGGGGTTCG
>NZ_PNDI01000088.1:0-1196 GCF_005887465.1 Pseudoalteromonas sp. S1610
CTGAATAGCTGAATAGCTGACATTTATTTAACACTAAAAAAGCGCGTTTTGCCTACACAAAACGCGCTTTTTGTTTTATTAAGCGGCAAAATAGCTAAAATTCGCCTAGTTAAAACTACGAATTAATTTTTAATAGTCGCGTTGTGATAAACATTTTGTACGTCATCGCAATCTTCAAGCATATTGATAAATTTATCAAAGTTGGCAATCACTTCTTCATCTGTAATTTCAACATGTACTTGTGGAACGAAGGTAATTTCATCAACTTCAAAGTTAATGCCTTCAAATGCTTCTTCTAATGCCGTTTTAGCTTTAAAGTACTCTGTATGCGGTGCAAATACCGACACCTTGCCATCTTCGGCTTCTACATCAGTCACATCAACGTCAGCCATCATCAGCGCTTCTAACACGACTTCATCGTCGTCACCTGCAAACCCCAAAACAGCAAGATGATCAAACATATGTGCTACACACCCAGGTGTGCCGATTTTTGAATCTGTTTTAGTAAACGGTAAGCGCACGTCTTTAATAGTACGATTAGGGTTATCGGTTAAACAGTCAACAATCACCATGCAATTACCCGGGCCGTAGCCTTCGTACCGTGCAGTTGAGTAATCTTCCCCTGCCCCGCCGGCTGCTTTTTCAATTGCTTTTTCGATTACGTGCGCAGGAACTTGGTCTTTTTTGGCTTTTTCAATTAAGCGGCGCAATGTTTGATTTACATCGGGGTCGGGTTCACCACTTTTGGCTGCAACGTAAATTTCTTTACCGTACTTTGAATTTACTTTAGTTTTTGCGTTGGCGGTTTTAGCCATCGAACTTTTGCGGACTTCAAATGCTCTGCCCATCTTGTGCCTCTATTGAATACGTTCTGTTTTTGATATTTTACCAATTCAAAGCGTATTGGGCTAGTGGTTCAACATGTTATGCTGTGCAAAAGCAGCGGGGTATTAATTTAAATAATACCCGTTATGCTATTAGCGAAATGAAATACAGTGCAATTTAACATAATTAGGGTCTGTTAACCTTTGCGGATTGCTATTTGTTCAAACTAGGGGCAATTTAATCGCGGCGCGAGGTTTGTAACCTAGTGGGCTAAGTAAGAACCGAGCAACAAAGAGTTAATTGCCCCTAGGCAGAACCCTTCGGGCAGCGCCATATAGCAATAATATCCCAGATAACCACTATTAATGACG
>NZ_PNDI01000089.1:0-5961 GCF_005887465.1 Pseudoalteromonas sp. S1610
CGAACCTCGAACCTCGAACCTCGAACCTCGAACCTCGAACCTCGAACCTCGAACCTCGAACTTATCTCATGGTAACAAACTCTTCCGAACCCGTCGGGTGTAGTGCGACTACCGCATCAAAATCGGCCTTAGTCGCGCCCATTTTCATGGCGACTGCAAAACCCTGAATCATTTCATCAACGGTAAAACCAATACCGTGTAAGCCCACAACTTTTTCATCATCACCAGCACACACTAACATCATATTACAGGCTTGGCGGTGCTGAGTAACTGCGGTATACATAGCCGCAAAGCTTGATTTATATACTTTGACATTTTCGCCGCCGTACTGAGAAATCGCTTCTTGCTCAGTTAAACCAATTGTGCCGATAGGTGGGTGGCTAAATACTACGGTTGGTACTAGGCTGTAGTCCATTTTTAAATCGTTCGGCAATTCTTTATTAAATAAACGCTCCGATAGAGTACGACCCGCTTTAACAGCAACCGGTGTAAGCTCAATACCATTTTCGATAATATCACCCACAGCGTATACATTTTCAGCTGTGGTGTTTTGGTATTCATCTACTTTTACATAACCGCTTTCGTTTACTTCTACGCCTGCTGCAGCAAGGTTAATTTTATCGGTTGTTGGCGTGCGGCCTATAGCCCAAATAACCTGATCAACATTTTCGCTGTAACCATTCTCAAAATGAATCGTTAAGCTGCCATCAGCCTCTTTTACCACTTCTTTTGGTGAACACTCAGTGTGCAGTGTTGGGCCTTCTTTTGCCATAATATCAACCAGTGTGTCGATAATGTATGGGTCAAAGGTACGCAGTGGCTTGCTCTTACGAACAAATAAGTGAGTTTGTGTACCTAAGCTGTGCAGCACACCGGCAATTTCTACGGCAATATAACCGGCACCAACAACAGCAACACGTTTAGGTTGTTCGTTCAGCTCAAAAAAGCCGTTTGAATCAATACCGTGTTCAGCACCTGGAATATTAGGAATAGTAGGGCGGCCACCAACGGCAACTAAAATGTGATCGGCAGTATAGTGTTCGCCATCTACTTCAACGGTTTTACTATCAACAAACTTTGCAAAACCTTTGATCACAGTTACGCCATTTTTAGCTAAACCATTATCATAGCCTTTGTGAATACGGCCAATATAGGCTTCACGGCTTTCTACTAGTTTTGACCAATCAAAGCCTTTAACTTCAACATCAAAACCGTAATCAGGAGCATAAAGATTAATTGCTTCAGCAACTTGAGCGCCATGCCACATTACTTTTTTAGGAACACACCCTACGTTTACGCAGGTGCCACCCATGTGTTTAGCTTCAATTAATGCTACTTTTGCGCCACGCATTGCTGCACGGTTAGCTGATGCAATACCACCACTACCGCCACCAATTGCAATGTAATCAAAATGCTGAGCCATGTTTAATCCTCTAAATATTAATTTAACTTTTCTGTGCCGATGATAGCATATGCGATGAGCAAGTCACTTGTTCGGGGCTGCTAAAATCTATCAAACATCCTTCATCAAACGAAAGATATGCTATTTCAGATCAAGCTGCTAGGTGATCATTTAAAGATACACACTCGTTAACTAGTAAAACAGGTTTCCCCTTGTATTTACGTATTTTGCCCCAACTTCATTTTTATATTTGCATAAACTGAGAATGACTATGAGCAATGCACAAACAAATCCCCTTATTGGGCTTGAAGGACTTCCTCCTTTTTCAAAAATAAAGCCTGAGCATGTAGTACCGGCATTAAAAAAAGGTATTGAGCACTGTCGCAGTGCAATTGATGATGTATTAGCAAAGCAATCATACACCTGGAATGATTTAGTATTACCCCTTGAAGAAGCTGACGATAAACTATCGCGATTGTTTTCACCGGTATCGCATTTGAACTCGGTGATGAACAACGATGAACTTCGCGAAGCTTATGAGCAGTGTTTACCGCTTATTTCTGAATATTCTACTTTTGTTGGCCAACACCAAGGCTTATATGAGGCTTACAGCGCGCTTTATAATAGCGATGAATTTAAAACACTCACTACCGCTCAGCAAAAAACCGTTACTAACGCATTGCGTGACTTTAAGCTTTCAGGCATTGCACTAAATCCTGAGCAGCAAAAACGCTACGGTGAAATTAGTGCGCGTTTATCAGAGCTTGCTTCAAAATTTGGTAATAATGTGATGGATGCCACGCTTGCATGGCATAAGCATATTACCGATGAAAGCCAACTAGCGGGTTTACCAGAGTCAGCACTGGCATTAGCGGCCGATACAGCAAAAAGTAAAGACTTAGAAGGCTGGGTATTCACTCTCGATTTCCCTTCTTACTTACCTATAATGACTTACGCAGACGACCGTGAACTTCGCAAAGAAACATACACCGCGTTTTCTACTCGTGCATCCGATCAAGGTCCAAATGCAGGAGAGTTTGATAACTCGGCGATTATGAGTGAAGAACTGGCACTGCGTCATGAGTTAGCACAATTACTTGGCTTTAATAATTACGCCGAAAAATCTTTAGCTACAAAAATGGCAGAATCACCTGCACAGGTATTTTCATTTTTAGAAGACTTAGCTGCTAAATCTAAGCCACAAGCAGAGCAAGAGCTTAAAGAGTTGCAACAATACGCAGAGCAACAGCACGGTATTAGTGAACTACAGGCATGGGACTTTGGTTATTACAGCGAAAAGCTAAAGCAAGAAAAATACGCGATTTCAGATGAAGTATTACGCCCATACTTCCCTGCCGATAAAGTGCTTAGTGGTTTGTTCGAAACCGTTAACCGCTTATTTGGTATTACAGTTAAAGAACAAAAAGACATCGATACGTATCATAAAGATGTGCGCTTTTTTGAAATTTACGATAGCAACAATACTTTACGTGGCCGTTTTTACTTAGATTTATACGCCCGTGACCACAAGCGTGGCGGTGCGTGGATGGATGACTGTATGGGTCGTAAAGTGCGCGCTAATGGTGAACTTCAAACACCAGTTGCTTACTTGGTATGTAACTTTAATAAAGCGATTGGCGATAAGCCTGCTTTGTTTACCCATAATGAAGTAACCACACTGTTCCATGAGTTTGGTCACGGCATTCACCACATGTTAACTCAAGTCGATGCAGCGCCTGTTGCTGGTATTAATGGTGTAGCATGGGATGCCGTTGAATTGCCAAGTCAGTTTTTAGAAAACTGGTGTTACGAAGAAGAAGCCCTAAGCTTTATTTCAGGCCACTTCGAAACCGGTGAGCCATTACCAAAAGAGCTACTAGATAAACTATTGGCCGCTAAAAATTACAACTCAGGTATGCAAATGCTAAGACAACTTGAGTTCTCGTTATTCGATTTTAAAATTCACCATGACTACGTGGCAGACAAACCATGTAACATTCAAGCTGTACTTGATGATGTACGCAGTCGTACCTCAGTCATTAAGCCGCCAGCGTTTAACCGTTTTCAGCATGGCTTTAGTCATATTTTTGCGGGCGGTTACAGTGCAGGCTATTACTCGTATAAATGGGCTGAAGTACTTTCGGCTGATGCCTACTCTAAATTTGAAGAAGAGGGGATTTTTAATCCACAAACTGGCCAAGCGTTTATGCAGCATATTCTTGAAAAAGGCGGCAGCGAAGAGCCAATGGCACTGTTTAAAAACTTCCGCGGTCGTGAGCCAAGTGTAGATGCACTACTGCGCCACAGCGGCATCGCCGCTTAGGGTCTGTTGATTTTTGCGGATTAAAATATAATTAAAAAAGCGCCCCAGAGGCGCTTTTTTATTGCCTAAAATACAGCGCTGTTAAAGAATATTTTGAATAAATTTTAGTAGTTTTAACATGGCGTACTATGCTTTTAACAAAGTACTAAAAGGGACTAACGCATGGCAAAGTTAATACTGGCAATTGATGACGATAAATTAATGCACCATATTATTGAAGAATCTTTAGCTGGGTTTTGCAAAGTGATCCACGCCAAAAATGGTGAAGATGGCATAAGACAAGCGATTAAATATAACCCCGATATTATTTTGCTTGATGTTGAAATGCCAGGCATGTCTGGTTATGAGGTTTGCCAAACTATTAAACAAAATAAAGCCACAACAGATATTCCGGTAATGTTTTTATCATCCAAAGTGGGGCAAGCTGAACGTATTAAAGGGTTTAGTGTTGGCGGGGCTGACTACATTTTGAAGCCTTTTAACGCACAGGAGCTGATGGCACGGATTAAAATTCTTTACCAGTACCGCAAGCAGTGTGCAACACTGCAGTATGATATAGCAAAGGCCAATAAAACAGCTGAAATGGCGATGATTGAAACCGGTGACATGGGGCGCATTATGCGTTTTGTTTGTCAAAGCTATCATGCCGATAATTTAGAATTACTAAGTGAATACTTTTTAGGTTTTTTTACTCCATTACACCTCAATGTCGTGGTTGTTTTTTGGCAAAATAACCAGGGAATGTTTTATAGCCAAGAAACAGGCGTATGCCCATTAGAGCAAGAGCTACTCATACAGCATAAAAATGCAGAACGCTTTGTTGATATTGGTCATAGTACTATTATTAATTACCCTAATATTTCACTATTAATTAAAAATATGCCTGTAGATACGCCATCACTTTATGGCCGCTATAAAGATTTATTTCCGCATATTTTAGAAGTAACTAACGAAAAAGTAGTGACTATACAGCAGCACCAATATCGACTAATGCGCGACAATGAGCTAACCCTTGCTTTTAAAGATATTGTTGCCCAGCTTAAAAATCAAAACGCCATGCAAACGAGTGCAATTAGCCAGCTTACAGAGCAGCTTGAGCAACTCCAATCGCTAATGCAAACACACAACGAGATACCAGCTTCGCAATTTAATCAGCAAATAACTCAGCTTAGTCATACATCACAGCAGCTGGTTGCAACCACTAATGATTTAGCCTTTATTAAGCACCAACTAAAAACAACCACTCAACAGCGTGATGACTTAATTACTCAAACACAACTAAGTAAACAACAAACGCAGCCAGAACCTGAGAGTGAAAATAACGATATTGAGTTGTTTTAAACTAGAGATCGTATATTGGCTTTGTTTGGGTATAATAACGGTGAAATTTATCATCGGAGTGTGAAGTGGTTATACAGTGTGCGTTTAAAGAGTGTCGACCTTATTTAAATGAGTTAGAAGCACGCTTTGGGCTTGCTCAATGGGCAGAGCAAAGCAGTGGTTTTAGCTTGCATTACGATGATAAAGGACTAAGCCTGTATAAAACTGACGAGCCAAAATTAGGTGCTATTAACGTAGACTTTGTAACTGGTGCCGTTGCACATAGGCGTAAATTTGGTGGTGGTAAAGGGCAATCAATTGCCAAAGCAGTTGGTCTTAATAAGGGCGCAACGCCAGTGGTACTCGATGCCACAGCAGGCCTTGGACGCGACGGTTTTGTGTTAGCCTCGCTAGGCTGTAAAGTAATTCTACATGAGCGCCATCCCGTGGTTGCTGCACTGTTATATGATGGCTTACAACGTGCTTATAACGATAGTGAAATTGGCCCATGGATGCAGCAAAATATGAGCCTTATCTTTGGCTCAAGCCATACCTTACTTGCTCAATGTGACAGCATGCCCGATGTGGTTTACCTTGATCCAATGTTCCCGCACCGTGAAAAATCAGCGCTGGTTAAAAAAGAAATGCGGGTATTCCAAGAGTTAGTGGGTGGCGATACCGACGCCGATGATTTACTCGATTTTGCTTACCCTCTTGCCAGTAAGCGTGTAGTAGTGAAACGCCCCGATTACGCACCATTTTTAAATGATAAAACTCCAAGCATGCAAATCAAAACCAAGAAGAACCGCTTTGATGTATATGTAAAAGCCGCGATGGTTTAGGTCAAAGGTTAAAGGTTAAAGGTTAAAGGTTAAAGGTTAAAGGTTAAAGGTTAACGGGCTACGGGCTACGGGCT
>NZ_PNDI01000009.1:0-109636 GCF_005887465.1 Pseudoalteromonas sp. S1610
TGTTGTAATGCATTAAGCATTAAAAAAAACCCGAGCTTAGCCTCGGGTTTTTTAATGTCTGAAGTAAAATTTAAGTATTAATGTTATCGCTGTAACAGAGTGGGAGCATGAACTTAATCAGTTAGTAACCAGCATTCTTACGTAATTCATCAAGCATATCTTGGTTACCCATCATTTCGTCAAGCGTTGCCCTGACTGCATTGCCAGAGCTGTTGTTATAAACTGATAGTAGATGCTGCGCCATTTGCTTCGTATAACCATCTTGTTTATTTTGAGCTTGGTAGTATTGCGCCATCAACCCTTGTGCAGCTAAGCGACGGATATAATCATTCGAGTCTTGCTCTAACAAGTTTGTAAATTGCTCTGCAAGGCGGTAATCAAGTACCGGTGTTTGAGTTGATAACTCAATAGCTTGAATTTTAAATTTTTCATCACTACTGTTGTTCGCTAAATTTAAAATGTTACCTACTACTTCATAGTCATACTCAGGCATAGTAGATTTATTTAGAATATACATATTCATTTGCAGTTGGCTAAGTGCAGCTAACCTATTTAAATCAGAGATGCTTGGATCTAAGGTTTGCTCTCTTAATTGAGAGTTTATTTGTTTTGCATAATCAGGTTCTGATTTGATCCTTAAATCATAGTCTTCTGGTAAGTCTGCATAAAAGCTATAAAGAGGATTTTGTTCACGTCGTTTTTCATCTTCTTGCTGCTGTTTTTCCTCTAGTACGTCAAGAACAAGTTCCTTAAATTCGTCGGTATCTTGTTCTTGATAAGAGCCATTAGCGTGCAGTGTTAAGTTTGCTACTTTGCGTTGTAGCGAACTTACTTTCTTGCTTAGTTCGTCAATTAAGGCTTCATTTAATTGCTGATATTCTGCATGTGTACTAATAGAAACTGTGGGACTTAGCTGTTGCTGCTTGGGCTTATTAAGCGAACTGGGCTGATCTTTAAAAAATGTTCCGTAGCATGAAATTACCAAGGCAAGTGTTGCTATAGTAATCGCAATAGTTCCTTTGTTTATAGTCATAAAATAATCTGCCTCTAAAATGGGTAATTTATCTGTTTTCGAAATATAAGTCTGTTAAAAAATGTGGTAAATGAGGATGAAATATACAAGTTAATTAAGAAGGCGGGGCGTGAGTGGTGAAATACGGTGTTTAAATTGGCTATAAGCGCTAGACCTAAGCCTAGCGCGTAAAGCTTAATGCGATTTTGCGTATTGCTCAGCTTGCTTCCACACTCTTAGTGTATTGCCGCTTAAAATCTTTTTAATATCGGTATCACTGTAACCTCTGTCCATCAAACCTTGAACTAGGTTAGGGTAGCTAGATACATCCTTTAAGCCGATAGGCAGTGAGTCACCTACACCGTCATAATCAGAGCCAATACCAACATGATCGATACCAATTAGCTTCACAACGTGATCAATATGATCAAGAACTTGCTCAAGGCTAGCAAATGGAAATGGATTTTTAGCGCGGTACATCGCATCAAAATCTTTAGCTACTTTTTTGCCTTCTTCAGTAATTGTTTGTTTTTTACTTTTGAATTGATCGTACCAACTTCCGGCTTTTGAAGTAACAAAACTTGAACCAAAGTTAATTTGAATCACACCACCGTTCTTTTTAAGGGCTAACAGCATGTCGTCATTCATATTACGCTCAAAACCCGGCGTGTATTTACGTAGTGAAGAGTGTGACGCAATAACGGGTGTGTTAGACAATTCCATTACTTGATAAAATGCATCGTCCGAAATATGCGATACATCAATCAGCATGCCGATGTTATTCATCTCTTTTACTAGCTCTTTACCGAATGGGCTTAAGCCTTTCCACTTGCGACGAATATCGTATGATGAGTCAGAAATATGATTGCTTTGCGAGTGAGCTAGGGTGATATAACGCACGCCACGATCAAAAAAGTGTTGTAGGTTTTTCATTTCGCCCTCGATAGGCGATCCGTTTTCCATACCCATGGCAATCGACATTTTACCTTGCGCAAATTGTGCTTCTATATCGCTTGTTGAGCTGGCAATGGCAAACTTATCTGGAGCACGAAACGCAATCGCTTCCATACCATCAATCAATTGATTCGCTAATTGAAAGCTTTTTCCTTTGCCTTCAAACTCTAAATGAGCAGGAATATAAATCGACATAAATGGCGCGTTTAAACCGCCTTTTACTGCACGAGGGTAGTCAAAATCGCCGCCCTCAGTGGCTTTAGTTACATCCGCCCATTTATCATGAATGCGGTAAGGTACATCAATGTGAGTGTCGATTAAAATGGTATCGTGAGCAAGCTTAATTGCTTTATCTGAAGGGGTTATTTCAGCGCTGACTGCGCCGGTTAATGCAATCGACATTGCAGCAACTAGTGAGCTTAGTTTTATCATTTATAATGGCTCTTTGAGTTAAAAAAACCATTGTCTATTTTTACGCCGTGTCTGACAAGTTTACTCGTCGAATTGCGCTTCACTTTGCAGTGCTTTGAATTCACTTTTAGAGATTATGGTGACCGATTCGTGCAGTTCAGAGAAAAACACCATAGCTTCGCCGCTTTTTAATTGCTGATTCACTTGCGCCACTTTACTTTCAATACTGAATTCTTGTTCGCCATAATCTGTGCCTTCACGCAGTACATAGCTTTCAATTAGGTTGTACAGTGTGTCTTTATCAAGTTGTTCAAAAGGAATAATCATAGTCACTCTTTATCGGTGTTATTAAATACACATTGCTTAAAATAGTCAGGCACTACTTGCTCTAACCAATACACGGGCTTAAGTGGATTGTTACCGCTAATAAAGCCAACGTGGCCGCCTTTTTCAGATATACGCAGCGTAACATGCTCACTTACATCCTGACTACTTGGAACCGCTTTAATCGACAGCATAGGGTCGTCTTTGGAATGAATAATTAGTGTAGGTGTCGCAATATCTTTTAAATATGGCATCGCACTGGCTTTTTTGTAGTAATCGTGTGCATTCTCAAAGCCATGCAACGGTGCTGTAAGCTGGTTATCGAACTCTAATAAATCGTCAATTTCCATTAATTGATCAGTGGTGATCGGTATCTGCTGTTTAATTTGCGGTAATTTACGTTGCATCGACTTTTTCATTCGATCGAGCAAATATTTTTGATAAATTTTACCTAAGCTTTTACGAATAACATCACTAGATGATGATAAATCATAGGGCGCAGATATCACGGCAGCTGCGTTAAGCGGGCTATGAATGTTTTCTTCGCCTAAATACTTAGCCAGTACATTACCACCCAATGAAAAACCCACCGCTACAATAGGGCGATTTGGAAACTGTTGTTTTAAATGATTTATAAAAAAAGCTAAATCGGCGGTGTCGCCACTATGGTAGGCTCTTGGTAAGCGGTTTACTTCGGTTGAGCAGTTTCTAAAGTGCATCAATACGACAGCAAAGCCTTGCTTTTTTAATGCCTTCATCATGCCTTTGGCATAAAAACTGTTGATATTGCCTTCAAGTCCATGAAGTACCACTGCGAGTGGTGCTTTTTCGTTATGCGGGAGTGACCAAGCAAGCTCAATAAAATCACCGTCGGGCGTATCAAGTTGCGCAAGTTCGTAGCGAGTATGATGAAAAGGGCGGAAAAAACGCGGTATTATGGTTTGAACGTGTCGGTTGGTCATCCACCATGCGGGTTTGAACTTAGGGATCATGTCTGTACTACGCACTTTGCAATTAACGAAGCGCTAGTGTAGCAAATTTTTTATATTTAAAAATAAAAAGCGCCTAATCAGTAAACTAATAAGGCGCTTTGTGCGTCGTGCTTAATGCTGTTCTTTAATATCTGCATCGTGTACTTTTTTCATGAAAAAATACACAAAGAAGAGGCATAAACTAATAACGACGCCTAAAAATCCAAATGATAAAAATAGTACTGGGTCGCTAAAAAAATCTCTAAAGAATACGTCCATAATTGCCTCCTGATGTCTATGGGGTAATCATAGGCTGGCTCAGTGGTACTTGATATGATCCAGATCAAGCTATTTTACAGATTATAAAATGGGCAATGCAGATGTTGATTTTGATCAATAAAGTTAAGTCGATTTTGCACTTTTTAGTAAATTATCTGCGATTTTTTAATCACTTTTATAATAAAGATGGTCAGCAAAGTTCAGCTTTGAATAACCGTTGCTTTGTTTTAGGTTAAATAAAACAAACCTTATGTTAAATATATTTGACATGGCTAAAAAGTGAACTTATAGTTTAAAAGTCAAAAATATTTTACTTGGAGTTAGCTTTATATGACTCGTTCAGAGCACTTTAAAGAACTTTTACAAAGCATAAGTTTTAGAGAACTGACGCTGAGTATCGATTTACTAGTAAGCGTGTACATATCTTACTTTTATGTAAACAGCCTAATGAATGCGAGTACGCAGCAGCTTAGTTCTGTTTCTTGGTTATCTGGCTTATTGCTACAGGTGTTAATTTATTCTGTGATACTTATAGTATTGAGCTATTTATTACTTACATTTATCAGTGATAATGAATTAAATCAGCCACCTGATGTGAGAGAAAAGCAAATAAATTTAGTGGGTTATAAATACAAGGCCATAATCTTACAGGCGGGAATTTGTGTTGCTATTTTTCAATATCAAATTGAAGCTAATAACTGGGGCCCAGCTATCGAATATAATATTCCATATTTACCAATGCATATCATGGTAGGCGCTTTTTTGGTTGCCGAAATAGTCAATTACATAGCGCAGCTTTATAAAGGCAGAACGGGTAATATCTATGAGTGAGTATGCAATAACTAACTCTATTCGAACATTACGCTTTTTACGCGATGAAATGACGCAAAAGCAGTTAGCAGATGCTATTGGCGTAACGCGGCAAACGGTAATGGCAATTGAGGCAAATAAATATTCACCCACTTTAGAGGTGGCTTTTAAAATTTCTTTAGTTTTTAACTTACCTTTAGAAGAGGTATTTCAATACAAAACTAAAGATATATAGCTTGGTGTATAAAAGTAAACCAAAGTAACCATGTATATAAGAGCTAATATTCATAATATAAATGGCTTTATGATCTGATGAAATTAATAGTGAAAAATTATGACAAATATTTATCGCTGTTATTGGGCGTTGCACAAGGTGTTAAATTCATACTATTAACTTCATCAATCAATATTATTTGTTGCTGCTTCTCTAATTTTAGCTCGGCACCGAGAAGTGCTTTTCGAATTGCGGCGTAATCTGTAATCTCGGCTTGATTGGCTTTTAAGTAGGCACGTGTGGCTCGTAGAGGCTTCAATGCCAGCTTATCAAACTCACTAATTGATTGTTCAAGCTTGTTTAGCTGTGTTTGGTTAATAGCTAGATTGAGAGAATCTAAGTAATACAGCAACAAGCATAGGTTGACGTTTTTACCTAGCTGGTTTTGATAATCCAACAGGCGCGTTTGCATGTCACCTTTGCTATAAAGGTTACATGCAAACTGCCAAAAATCGTTGCTTTTAAGCAAGTTCATCGGCGAATGCCTGCTCTTTTTGTTCCATTTCTTCAAGGGCCATAAGTAGCTCTTCTTCAACATCGTTAAGCTTAGGCGTAAGTGTGGCTTGTTTAGTAATTAACTCTTTAAGCTTGCCTTTATTTTCGTCGTTATAGAGAGTGTTATCGCCTAGCGCCTCTTCAACGTCAGCTAGTTCTGCAGCAAATTTATCTAATTGCTTTTCAAGTTTTTCAATTTGCTTTTTCAGCGGCTGAATCGCTTTTCTAAACTCTGCCTCTAAGCGCTTTTGCTCTTTACGGTTAACTTGTGAATGGGCTTTTGGCTCTTCGTCGGTGTCGTTTTTAGCGGCTTCTTTATTAGCATTAAGCAGCCACTGATAATATGCATCTAGGTCGTAGCCAAATTGGGTGACCTCGCCATTATCAACTAAATAAAATTCATCGGCGGTATTTTTAAGCATATGACGGTCATGCGATACCGTGACCATAGCGCCTTCAAAGCCTTGTAATGCCATAACTAAAGCGTGGCGCATTTCTAAATCAAGGTGGTTGGTTGGCTCATCGAGTAGTAGTAAATTTGGTTTTTGATAAACCAACATAGCCAGTACTAAACGAGCTTTTTCACCGCCAGAAAAGGGAGCTACAGGGTCGAGTGCTTTATCGCCTACAAAGGCAAAACCGCCTAAAAAGTCACGCAATGATTGTTCGCTGGCTTTAGGGTTTAAGCGTTGCAGGTGAGTGACGGCACTGGCTTTTAAATCTAGAGACTCCAGTTGATGCTGCGCAAAGTAGCCAATGTTTAAGCCTTGATGCTGAAACACTTCACCTGCTTGAGGCTGTAAGTCACCTGACAGTAACTTAATCAGTGTTGATTTACCTGCGCCATTTCTACCCAGTAGTGCAATACGGCTGCCTGGTACTAAGTTCAGCTTAATACTGTTTAAAATGGTGACATCGCCATAACCGGCTTTGGCTTTGTCGAGTGTCATTAGCGGATTGGGCAGGGCGGTTGGCTCAGCAAATTCAAAATCAAATGGCGAGTCAGCATGTGCTGGGGCAAGTTTTTCCATGCGCTCTAGCGCTTTAACACGGCTTTGTGCCTGTTTGGCTTTACTGGCTTTGGCTTTAAAGCGGGTAATGAACTGCTCAAGATGCGCTATTTGTTCTTGTTGTTTTTCAAACATGGCTTGCTGCTGCAATAGGCGCTCAGCTTTTTGGCGTTCAAACTGCGAGTAGTTACCTTTGTACACATTAATAAGTTGTTTATCTATATGCCAAATTTGATCGACCACAGCGTCTAAAAACTCACGGTCATGAGAAATAAGTACTAGCGTGCCGGTGTAGGCACGTAAAAAACGCTCGAGCCAATACACGGCATCTAAATCAAGGTGGTTTGTTGGCTCATCCAGTAACAGTAAGTCGGCATCGCGAATAAGCGCTTGGGCTAAGTTTAAGCGCATGCGCCAACCACCCGAAAATGCACTTACCGGGTTTTCTATTTGATTATTAGCAAAGCCTAAACCATGTAACAGCTCACCTGCCTTGGCTTCTATGCTATAGCCTTTAATGTTTTCAAGCTGAATATGCACTTTAGCTTGAGTGTCGCCATCGTGATTTTGCTCGGCTTCACGCAACGCAATTCTTAGTGCGTAGTATTCAGGGTGGCCTTGCAGTACGTAATCTATGGCGCTTATTTCAAGGGCGGGGGTTTCTTGCTTTACTGAGGCAAGTGACCAATCTTTAGGAATACTGCAATTACCGCCATCTAACGAAAGCTCAGATTTTAATAAACTAAATAGCGTTGACTTACCACAGCCATTGGCACCAACAAGGCCTACTTTGTGCTCTGGAAATAATGTAGCCGATGCATTTTTTAATAAAGCTTTGCCACCGCGAAGCAGTTCTATTTCTGAGATTTGGATCATAAATACGTTACTTTACTGTGCCTTGATTGAATTGCCGCCATTATAACACGGATCTTATTAGCCATATCAATCGTATCAAGTAGGCAAATATTGCGATAAAATAACGTCAGTCAAAATGGTAGGAAAAGCGAAGTGAAACATAAAAAACGATTTATTGCTGGAGCAACGTGTCCTGAGTGTAAAACTATGGATATGTTAATGCTTTACAAAGAGCACGACGTAGAAAAAGTTGAATGTATGCAATGTGGTCATAAAATGGCTCAACCAGAGCAAGCAGTACAGGCATCAACACGCCAATTTGAACAGATCATTGGCGTGTTTAATCCAGGCGACTAGTGCCTTGTTAGTGCTGCTTAATAATGCGGCGGCGGTGGCTCTGGCATATTCGACATCATAGGCTGTGATGACTGCGACTCTTTAAGTTTTTCAGCCAGCAACTCGGTTTGGCGCTTTATTTTTGCCATCTGTTGCTGGTGAACTTTTATTTCATCATTTAAAATTTCAATCGTTTCGTCTTGAAAAGCCACTTTAGCCTCAAGCTCCATTAACCGATGTTCAATTGTGTTCATTTGGTTCTCGTATAATAAAGCGCTCAGCGATTCCGCTTGAGCTTTCAGTTAACAATGATTTACCGTTATCTGTAAATGTCACATCAAGTACCACTGCCGATTTTGGCTTACTGCCTTCTCTTGGGGTCACTTGCCATGTTTGAATTTTTTCACCACTGTTTAGCTGCCATAAATCCACTCGTTTGTTGGGTGAACCGGTTGCTAATAAAGTGCCTTGGTCGTTAAAGCGCACCGCAGTAAAAATTTTCTGACGCGCAATATACTTTAGTTTACTAACAAGGTCACCTGTAGTCAGCTTCCATACATTTGCTTGTGCCATACTGTCGGCGGTAAAAGCATAACGTCCTTGAGGATCTAAAGCGACTTGGGTTACTCGGGTTGGGTGATTAAAGCGATGGATAACTTGTCCACTTTGGGTATCCCATAAGTAGGCCACATAATCGTTTGAGCCGCTCAATGCATAGCGCCCATTAGGTGATAGGTCTACGGTGTTTACTTTATCTTGGTGGCCTAAAAATTCAATGCGTCTGCCAGTGTTAAGGTTTATAAATACCACAACGCCATCGCTGCGCCCGTAAATAACACTGTTGCCTTGGTTACTAATGGCAATATCGCGGATGCTGGCTTTTTGTATTTTGTAAAAGCCTTTATTTTTGCCTGAGGCTATATCCCAAACGGCAAAGGTGGTTTTTTCGGCGGTAACAGCCACGCTATTATCAAAAGCAATGGCTACGGCATAAACTAAGCTATCTTCAGCCTGTTGTTGAAACCATTGGTATTTAAGCGCTTGCTGTTGATTATCCCAAAGGGCGACCCCATGATTGATAGAAGACACTAAGCTGTATTGACCATCATGCGATAGTGCGGATGAGAAAGCACCTTGTGCTGTGTGCTCAAAACTAGCCACTGCTTTTTGTTTTTCATCACTACATGCAATTGTTAATAAACAGCAGGTAGCAACTAAAAAAGTACGAAATAACGACATATTACAGGTATTTCCTCTTAACTCTTCGTGACTGAGAGGTTAGACTAGGTTGCGAAAAACGCCTAGGTTGTTTGTCTAATCACTGGATATGTTTTTAGTTTAGCTATTAAACAAGCAGCCTACCATGTAGGCCGTTAATCTTTAACTAGTAATATTACAATAAATGACAACTGCAAAGTGTGTCGGAGATTTAAAATGAGAAAGACGATTAAATTGTCATTGATTGCAGCGTCAGTTTTAGCGCTTACAGCTTGTAATCAAGAAGCAAAAAAAGAGCAAGCAGACGTTAAGCTAGATACTGTAGCGCAACAACAAGCATACGGTATTGGTGCATCTGTAGGTAACTTTTTAAATAAAGACCTAGCAGATAAAAAAGAGATTGGTATCGAATTAGATCAAGCATTATTAATGCGTGGATTTGAAGATGCACTTGCTGGTAATGCTAAAATTGACGAAGAGAAAATTCGTGAAGTATTAACAGCATTAGATGAGTCAGTGCGTACTAAACAAGAAGAAAAAGCAAAAGTAGAGTCTGAAAAAAGCAAAGTTGAGGGTGAAAAATACCTAACTGAGAATGCTAAAAAAGAAGGCGTAATGGTTACTGAGTCTGGTTTACAGTACGAAGTAATGAGCGAAGGCGAAGGCGCTAAGCCAGTAGCGACTGACGTAGTTAAAGTGCATTATAAAGGTACTCTTTTAGACGGTACTGAATTTGATAGCTCTTACTCACGCAACGAGCCAACAACTTTCCCACTAAACCGTGTTATTCCTGGTTGGACTGAAGGTTTACAACTTATGACTGTTGGTTCTAAGTACAAATTTACCATTCCTTCAGATCTTGCTTACGGTGATCGTGATTTAGGTAAAATTCCTGCTAATTCAACACTTATTTTTGAAGTTGAATTATTAGAAATTCAAAATGATGCAGAAGCTGCCGCTGCAGAATAAGTATTTATATAAAACAAAAAAGGGACCTTAGGTCCCTTTTTTATTGCACTGAATAATTAATTAGTCAGTGTGGTTAGAATATAAGTTATCAATTAACTCATCTTCAAGTGCAAAGCGCGCTTCGAGTGCTTCACCAATAACCGATAGGTCATTATCAAATCCTACTAACAAATCTTCTGCGTCTACTTCAGCGTATTTGTCATTGAAATCTAGAGCAATGTCAGTGGTATCTGAAATACGTGGGTATATAGTATTTGCCAGTTGTTGGCTTTCTAAGCCTTTCTTTTCGCAAGCTTTAGCAATATCGTCGTACACTTCAAAGTGGCCGGCCGATAGGTAATCCATTAAGATTTGGCAAAATGCTTGAATTTGTGATGGTTCAGGCAAAGATTGATCTTTTTTCTCGTAAGGTGAAAAGCCTGCAATTTTACAATAAAGTACAATCAGCTCTTGGCGTTCGTTTAACCAATTGTCGATGACCGTATGGCTACCCCCCCACTTTTGTTGAGCTTTTTCTACACGCTTCAGCATAATTCTTCTCCTAAGCTGGGTTGGATTTTTAATTGGTAATAAAGTTTCTATCATCCAAGATATATTTAATTGGCGTGTATATCAACAAGTAAAATAGATGTAGTACCACAGAGGGTTTTGTTTAAGGTATAAGTTGTAAGTAATTTATTTCAGGCAAGAAAAAACCACCTGTTACGGTGGTTTAATTTCTTTATTAGACTTGTTTAAACAAGCATTCTTATTTTTATTAGAGATTTTTATTATTTTTGTATTAACGATTTTTGTTATTGTTTTGTTAACGCGGGAGTAACAATACCAAGCTTTTTTAAATGTTGCAAATAGTTTAATGAAAAGTTTTTATTGTTAACGTTTGTTAGGTTGTTTTATATACAAAACGAAATGAAAACTAAAAATTACTTGATCTAGCGCTACTCTAAGGCGATTTAATCGCTTAGCGATAGAGGGGGCGCAAATATGGTGGTACAATCTTGCACAATTTCTAAAAGCCCTAGGACTCTATACGCTATGAGCGAATTAAAAAACGACCGTTATTTACGTGCCCTTGCCAAGCAACCTGTTGATGTCACGCCAGTATGGATGATGCGTCAAGCTGGACGTTATTTACCTGAATACCGTGCTACACGTGCACAAGCGGGCGATTTTATGAGCCTGTGTAGAAATGCTGAGTTAGCCTGTGAAGTAACTTTACAACCTCTGCGCCGTTACCCGTTAGATGCCGCTATTTTATTTAGTGATATTTTAACTATTCCCGATGCAATGGGATTAGGTTTGTACTTTGAAACAGGTGAAGGCCCTAAGTTTGAACGCCCAATTTCATCATTAGCCGATGTTAAAAAAATTCCAAAACTCGATCCTACCGATGAGCTTGGCTACGTAATGAATGCTGTAAGCACTATTCGTCGTGAGCTTAAAGGTGAAGTGCCATTAATTGGTTTCTCGGGTTCACCTTGGACACTTGCAACTTATATGGTTGAAGGCGGAAGCAGTAAGGTTTTTGGTAAAATCAAAAAAATGGCATTTGCTGAGCCACAAACACTGCATTTATTGCTTGATAAGCTAGCTGATTCAGTGATTGATTACTTAAATGCGCAAGTTAAAGCGGGTGCACAATCGCTGATGATATTTGATTCGTGGGGCGGTGTATTGAGCCCGCGTGACTACAATGAGTTTTCACTGCAGTATATGCATAAAATCGTTGATGGTTTAATTCGCGAAAATGATGGCCGTAAAGTACCCGTTACTTTATTCACTAAAAATGGTGGCCAATGGATTGAGGCAATTGCAGCAACTGGTTGTGATGCAGTAGGCCTAGATTGGACTATTAATATTGGTGATGCCAAACGTCGTGTTGGCGATAAAGTGGCACTACAAGGCAATATGGATCCTTCAATGCTTCACGGCACGCCAGATCGTATTCGCCAAGAAGTCGGCACTATTTTAGAAGACTTTGGCACTGGCAATGGTCATGTATTTAACTTAGGTCATGGTATTACACCTGATGTTGATCCAGAAAATGCGGGTGTATTTATTAACGCTGTGCATGAGCTAAGTGCGCAATATCATAAGTAAGTTATGAACTCACAATAAAAAGCCCGCTAATTAGCGGGCTTTTTTGTGCAAACTGTTTTACTTAAGTTTTTACTTAAACAAGCGGTTTAAGCCATTTAATGCCGCAACTCGATAAGCTTCTGCCATTGTTGGGTAGTTAAACGTAGTATTTACAAAGTAGTCGATGGTATTGCCACCATTTTTTTGTTCCATTATAGCTTGGCCAATGTGAACAATCTCAGAAGCACGCTCACCAAAGCAATGCACGCCAAGTACTTCTTTGGTTTCTGTATGGAACAATATTTTTAAACTACCCACATCGGTACCTGCAATTTGCGCACGGGCTAAGTGTTTAAATTGCGCACGCCCCACTTCATACGGTACTTTTGCGGCAGTTAATTGCTGCTCTGTTTTACCAACAGAACTCATTTCAGGAATAGTATAAATACCGGCTGGAATATCAATAATCAGCTTTTCATCGCAGTTACCAGAAGCAATGGCATCTGCGGCAATTCGACCTTGGTCAAATGCAGCACTAGCAAGGCTTGGGTAGCCAATAACATCGCCTACTGCGTATACATTGTCTATTTCTGTTTGGTAGGTTTCGTTTACTTTTACTTGTCCGCGGCTATCTGCTTTTAAGCCAATCGCTTCTAAATTCAGTGTATCGGTATTACCAGTACGGCCATTGGCAAATAAAATACAGTCAGCCTTTACACGTTTACCTGATTTTAAATGCATAACAACACAGTCATCGCGGGTTTCAATGCGATCAAATTCTTCGTTATGGCGAATAACAATGCCACTATTCCAAAAGTGATAGCTAAGTGCATCAGATATTTCAGCATCCATAAACGCAAGTAGGCGATCGCGAGTATTTACTAAATCAACCTTTGCACCTAGCCCTTTAAAGATAGATGCGTATTCACAGCCAATTACACCCGCGCCGTATATAAGTACGCGATGAGGATCGTGTTCAAGGCCTAAAATTGTGTCACTTTCATAAATACGCGAATGGGTGAAATCAACACCTGGTGGGCGATAAGGGCGTGAGCCGGTAGCAATAACAATAGTTTGTGCAGTTAGGCGTTCAGTTGAACCGTCATTACGTCTAATTTCAATAGTGTGCTTATCAACAAAGCTAGCATCGCCTTGAAACATATGAATGCGGTTACGATCGTAAAAGCTGCTGCGTAAGTTTGATTGCTTTGAAATTACCGAGCTGGCATGGCGTAAAATATCTGGAAAAGTAAGTCTTACTGGGCGCTCACCTACGTTAAACAAAGGGTTTGCTTTGTATTCGATATAGCGACTAACCGAATGGCGAAGTGCCTTTGAAGGAATGGTTCCCCAGTGAACACAACCACCACCAACAGCAGTTTGGCGTTCAATAACCGCTACTTTTTTGTTACTTTTAGAGAGGTTCATAGCGGTCCCTTCACCGCCAGGACCCGTGCCAATAATGATTGCATCATATTGGTAGCTCACGGGTACTTTTTTCTTTTCTGGTTGTTTGGCCACAGCCACTCCTATTTTAACTAAAAGAGGCTTTTAATAACCTCGCATTAAGTGCTAGCCATGCCTGTTTTTGTGTTTCCCAGGCGGCTTCAAGCTCGTGATATTGTGCCATTAATGCCGACTTTTCACACTGCTTTGCCATATTATTTTTTTTAGCTTCCAACACTTGTTTTTGTAATGAGCAATAATTTTGCAGCTTTTTAAGCAACAAATCGTACTCTTGTTGTAATAATGTAAGCTTATCTTGCGCTAAAGGCAATTTTGCAAGGCGACCTTGTGTTTTGCTCATTAAGGTTTCTGCTTTAGCTTTTTCAATGCGCTCAACCGGTGTACGCTTTAATTTACTTGCTAAACCAATGGCTGCGAGTGAGCGGATCATCCATTTTGTTGGGTCGTAATGAAACCATTTAATGCCATTGCGGTAATCGCTAGCAAAAATATGATGGAAGTTATGATAACCCTCACCGTAGGTAAATAGTGCTAAAAAGCCATTGTCTCTCGCGGTGTTTTTTTCAGTGTAAGGGCGTGAACCCCAAATGTGTGCTACTGAGTTAATAAAAAAGGTAAAGTGCTGACTTAGCACTAAACGCAATAAGCCTGCTAACAGTAACATGCCCCATACATCACCAAGCATTAAGCCGAGTACTAGCGGTAAACCAACATTCATGGCAATTACCAATTTTAAGTAATGCTTGTGCTGCCACATAACAATTTTATTTCGCTGTAAATCACGACAGTTGCTGTAATCATCGTAGCTGTCGCCTTGGTAGTCACGTAGCATCCAACCAATGTGGCTATACCAAAAGCCATTTGTGGCGGCATAAGGGTCTTTAACTGGGTCATCAACTTGACCATGGTGAATTCGATGATCGCTACTCCAATGCAATGCACTGTTTTGTAGCGCAAAGGCACCACCAAGGGCAAAAATAAATTCAACCACAGGGTGAGCGTTGTAAGTTTTGTGCGCCCATAAACGATGGTAGCCCGCGGTGATCGATAATCCCGCAAAAAACATGCAAGCTACAAAAGCAACCCACTGCGTGCCTGTAAAGCCATAGTTAAACCCATACCAAGGTACAAGTGTAATAGCAGCCAAAAACGTCAGGCTAAAGAAAAGGACGTTGGTCCATATAATCGGTGGTTTTTTCATGTTTCTCATTTCTCAGCGTACAACTGTACGCTAAAATAATATTTCAATCTGCTGCCGTCAAGTATTAGACTGTACTATTAGCTATTTTTTTAATTAAAAATTTATTACAAATTCACTCAGGGAGCTGTTGATGTCGGGTGTTAGAGCACAACAGAAACAAAAAACACGACAAGCATTAATTGAAGCTGCATTTAATCAACTTAGTGCTGATCATAGCTTTTCTAATTTAAGCTTGCGTGAAGTAGCACGCGAAGCTGGTATTGCGCCTACCTCTTTTTATCGTCACTTTAAAGATATGAACGAGTTGGGCTTAACCATGGTTGATGAAGCGGGTTTAACCCTGCGCCAGCTGATGCGCCAAGCACGCAGACGAATAGCCAGTGGTGGCAGTGTCATCAACACCTCTGTGGTTACTTTTATGGAGTTTATTGATAACTCAAGCAATCAGTTTAGACTTTTGCTGCGTGAACGCTCAGGTACCTCAAAAGCATTTAGAGCAGCAGTGGCACGTGAAGTGAAACACTTTATTTTAGAACTCGCACATTATTTAGAAAGTGAAACCCCCTGCGATGCTATTCATGCGTATATTCAGGCAGAAGCCATGGTTACTTTGGTATTTAATGCAGGCGCTGAAGCGCTCGATATTGAAGGTCAGCAACGCGATGAACTGATTGAGCGAGTTATATGGCAGTTACGTTATATTACGCGCGGCGCGTCAAATTACGTACGTGCTGAAAATAAAGAATAAATATTAAAAAAGTTAAAATAAGCGCTGTATTTTACAGCGCTTATTAATTTAAACCTGCTCTAGGTTTAAGTTGGATATTTTATTCTTCTATCCAATTTTGTTTGAATTTTAAATCCCCAGAAAGTCCCCTTTAATTATTTGTTTGGTATTTTTATGCTTGCGCCAACTGCGTTGCAATGATAAAAATAAGCCTCATTGGACACACACACAAGAAAACAGATGCAAACTATTCGCTTAATTACACTAAACCTAAACCTCTTACTGCTGTGGCAAGTGAGCGGGGATTAGTGTGTTTGCATTGAGCTAAACATTAAAAACCCCGCAACCGCGGGGTTTTTTTTATCTCGCTGCAGGGATAAATCGAAATTTGGGTAATACAGGAATTGAGGGGCAGTTATGCAACAGCAAGATAAAGTATGGATTTTTGATACCACCTTACGTGATGGTGAGCAGGCACTAAAAGCAAGCCTAACAGAAGACGATAAAGTTCAACTGGCGCATACCATTAGCCGCTTAAATGTGGATGTAATGGAAGTGGGGTTTCCGGTGTCGAGCCCAGCTGACTTTCGCTCAGTGCAACGTATTGCCACCGAGGTGAAAGGCCCTATTATTTGTGGCTTAGCTCGCTCGGTTGCCAAAGATATCGAGGCCTGTGGCGATGCGCTGCGCGCTGCACAGCAAAGCCGTATTCATACTTTTATTGCCACCAGCCCGCTTCATCTTGAACACAAGTTGCGTATGAGCCTTGATGATGCCACTGCAATGGCTGTTAAATCTATTAAATTAGCGCGTAACTATACCGATGATGTTGAGTTTTCGTGTGAAGATGCTGGGCGTACACCGCATTGGGATTTATGCAAAATTGTTGAGCAAGCAATTAACGCCGGTGCATCAACAATTAATTTGCCAGATACAGTCGGTTTTGTAACGCCAGATGAATACGCAGCAATGATCCGTCATTTAATGAATAACGTGCCAAATATAGATAAAGCGCGTTTAAGTGTGCATTGCCACAACGATTTAGGTTTAGCCGTTGCCAACTCCGTGGCCGCAGTGCAAGCCGGTGCACGCCAAATTGAATGCACCATTAATGGTATAGGTGAGCGTGCGGGGAACTGTTCACTTGAAGAAGTGGCAATGATCATGAAAATGCGTAAAGACCACTTAAACGTATATACCGACATAAAAAGCGAAGAAATTTATCGCGCCTCTCGCCAGGTAGCCAAAATTTGTAATATGCCGGTACAGCCAAATAAAGCGATTGTTGGCGAAAATGCGTTTGCTCACAGCTCAGGTATTCATCAAGACGGTGTATTAAAAGCGCAAAACACGTATGAAATTATGTCACCAGAAAGTGTTGGCGTACCAAGTAACCAATTAAATATGACCTCACGTTCAGGTCGTCATGTTATAGAACACCGCTTAGAAGAATTAGGCTATCAAAAATCAGATTACGACATGGATAGCTTATACCAAAGTTTCGTTGCGCTGGCTGACCAAAAAGGCACAGTATACGACTACGACCTAGAGGCCATGATTTACTTTAATCAAATTAACGACAAAGACGAAAAGTACCAGTTAGAGTTTGTTAACTCTGCGTCTAATTCACAATCGGTGGCCAGCTCAACCATAGGCTTGCTGATTGATGGCGAAGCAAAACAAGAAGCCGCAACAGGTAATGGTCCAGTTGAAGCTTCGTTTGCTGCTATTGAGCGCTTAACAGGTATGAGTGTTGAAATGATTGAATACAATTTAGAGGCCACCGGCCAAGGCGCCAGCTCATTAGGGCAAGTGAATATTATTGCTAAATATGATGGTCGTCCCTATCACGGTGCTGGTATTGCGGCCGATGTGGTCGAAGCCTCAGTACGGGCTATGGTTCGGGTTTATAACTTAATTTATCGAGCACAAAAAGTGTCTGATTTAAAACAACAAAGGAAAGCAGGATGAGTAAAACACATTACAGCGTTGCCGTATTAGCAGGCGACGGTATTGGCCCAGAAGTTATGGCAGCTGCAGAGCAAGTACTTGACGCTGTCAGTGATAAATTTGGTTTTACTCTGAACCGTGAGCACCACGCGATTGGCGGCGCAGCGATTGATGAATTTGGCAAAGCACTTCCTGATACAACTTTAAAAGCCTGTGAAAACGCCGATGCTATTTTATTTGGCTCCGTGGGTGGCCCTAAGTGGGAGCATTTACCACCAAATGATCAACCAGAGCGCGCGTCATTGTTACCACTACGAAAGCACTTTGGTTTGTTTTGTAACTTACGCCCAGCTCAATTGTTACCCGCATTAAGCGCTGCATCACCACTTCGTGCTGATATTAGCGAAAAAGGCTTTGATATTTTGTGTGTGCGTGAGCTAACTGGCGGTATTTATTTTGGTGAAAAAGGTCGCAGTGGCGAAGGTGCTGAAGAAGCGGCATTTGACACCCAAACATACTCGCGTAAAGAAATTGAGCGTATTGCACGTTTTGCTTTTGAGGCCGCTAAATTGCGCAGCAATCATGTAACCTCGGTTGATAAAGCCAATGTTTTAGCATCAAGTGTACTTTGGCGTGAAGTAGTCACTGAAGTGAGTAAAGAGTTTCCTGAGGTGAGCTTAGATTATATTTATGTAGATAATGCAGCGATGCAGCTAGTTAAACAGCCTAGCCAGTTTGATGTATTACTGTGCGATAACTTATTTGGCGACATTTTATCGGACGAATGCGCGATGATCACCGGCTCAATGGGGCTATTACCTTCGGCTAGCTTAAATCAATCAGGCTTTGGCTTGTATGAACCCGCGGGTGGCTCAGCGCCCGATATCGCCGGAAAAGGGGTCGCTAACCCTATTGCACAAATTTTAAGTGCCGCATTAATGTTACGTTATTCATTAGGACAAGATGAAGCGGCTCGCACCATTGAAAAAGCAGTTGCAGAGGCGGTTGAAGCGGGTGTGGGGACGCCTGATATTTATCCGCAGGGCGGCTACACCACCACCGATGTTGCAGCGGCTATTGTTTCACGCATTTAACTATTAAAGCCACAGCACCGTTAGGCTGTGGCTCAATCAGATCAGGGAGTTAGCAAGTGGCTCAAACTTTATACAATAAAATTTGGCAAGCACACACGGTTGCCAGCATCAACGAGCAAACCGATTTACTTTATATTGACCGTCATTTAGTACACGAAGTGACGTCGCCACAAGCATTTGCAGGTTTACGTGAAAAAAATCGTAAAGTGCGCTGTCCAGAAAAAACCATTGCGACCATGGATCATAATGTTTCAACTAAAAGCCGTTCATTAGATGCAGCCAGCGAAGTCTCTAAAAATCAACTAATGGCACTGGATGCAAACTGTAAAGAATTTGGTATTTTGCTGTACGACCTAAATTCAGTAAATCAAGGTATAGTACATGTGATTGGCCCAGAGCAAGGGATCACTTTGCCAGGCACCACCATAGTATGCGGCGATAGTCATACCTCAACCCACGGCGCGTTTGGAGCGCTTGCCCATGGTATTGGAACCTCAGAAGTTGAGCACGTATTAGCTACGCAAACGCTACAGCAAAAAAAGGCTAAGTCGTTAAAAATTCAAATTAACGGTGTGTTACGCCCAACAGTAACTGCTAAAGATTTAATTATGGCGGTTATAGGTAAACTAGGCACTGCTGGTGGTACGGGTTATGTGGCTGAATTTTGTGGCGAAGGCATAGAGGCGCTTTCGATGGAAGCGCGCATGACGTTGTGTAACATGAGTATTGAAATGGGTGCCAAGGCAGGTTTAATTGCCCCAGATAAAATCACTTACGAGTACTTAAAAGGGCGTCCATTTGCACCAAAAGGCGCTGATTTTGACGCCGCTGTTGCCTACTGGGAAACCTTAAAAACTGATGATGGCGCAACCTTTGACTTAGAGGTAGAGCTAGATGCTGCTAATATTCAACCACAAATCACCTGGGGGACTAACCCAGAGCAAGTGATTGGCGTTGACGAATGTATTCCAGATCCAGACAAAGAAACTGATTTAATTAAAGCTGATGCCATTCGTAGTGCACTTAAATACATGGGTTTAAAAGCGGGCGATAAGTTATCTACTGCCAAAGTAGACACAGTATTTATTGGCTCATGCACCAACAGCCGCATTGAAGATTTACGCGCCGCTGCAAAAATTGTTGAAGGCAAGCAAGTGGTTGCAGGTATTGAAGCATTAATTGTTCCTGGCTCAGGTTTGGTTAAACAACAAGCAGAAGATGAAGGCCTTGCCGACATATTTAAAGCTGCAGGATTTGAATGGCGTGAGCCGGGTTGTTCTATGTGTTTAGCAATGAATGACGATCGCTTAGGTGCAGGTAAGCGCTGTGCATCTACATCTAACCGTAACTTTGAAGGACGCCAAGGTCGAGGTGGGCGTACACACTTAGTGAGCCCAGCAATGGCGGCAGCGGCAGCAATACATGGCCACTTTGTTGATATTAGAGGAGAAGCCTAATGAGCATTTATTTTAGTGGCTTAATGGCCCCACTTGATAAAAACAATGTCGATACCGACCAAATTATTCCAAAGCAGTTTTTAACTTCAACCAGCCGTGATGGTTTTGATGCTGCGCTATTTTACGATTGGCGTTATTTAGATAATGGCGAGGCAAACCCTGATTTTATTTTGAACCGTCCTTGCTATCAAGGCGCGCAAATACTACTAACCCGCGATAATTTTGGTTGTGGTTCATCACGTGAGCACGCACCATGGGCGCTTAAACAATATGGTTTTGAAGTGATTTTGGCTGAAAGCTTTGCTGATATTTTCTTTAATAACTGTGGTAATAACCAAATGCTTGCTATTGCATTGCCAGCGCAAATATTAGAAGACTTATTTGTGTTAAGTGAGCAGCATGACGATATTCACATTGATGTGGATTTAGAAAACCAGCAATTGCGCAGCAATAAATTTGCGCCAATCAGCTTTGATATTCGCAAAGACGTGAAAGAGCGTTTATTAAGTGGCTTAGACTTTATCGGTGTAACCGAGACCCTGAACCCACAAATTGATGCATTTGAAGCAAAACTTGCTGCTGAGCGTCCTTGGCAGTGAATAGTTTAAAAGATACTAGATAGTAAAACGCGGCATAAGCCGCGTTTTTTATTGCTGTCAGATGCTGTTCATCGTGATTATTGTCTTTGTGTTTGTTTAAACGCTAAGCTAATTTTTTACATGTTTAGGGATACATTATGAAATTATTAACAGCTGCAGCACTAATGCTTGCATCAACCGCTGCAATAGCACGCCCTGCACCTTTAGTATCAATTCCAAGCCATGATGGCTTTTTTGATAATATTGTTGCCCATTGTGGTAAAGCTTTTGAAGGTAAAGTAACGGTTGATAATGCCACAGGGCCGAGTTCATTTGCCGATAAAAAATTAGTTATGCATGTGCGTAAGTGTAATGAACGTGAGCTACAAGTGCCGTTTCATGTGGGTGATGACGCCTCACGTACGTGGATCATCACAAAAACAGGCAGTGGGTTGAGCCTAAAACACGATCACCGCCATAAAGATGGTACTGATGATGTATCAACTATGTATGGTGGCCATACGCTTGATGCGGGTTTTACTAACATGCAGTCATTCCCTGCTGATCAGTATTCAAAAGAGTTATTTGTTAGCCAAGGCATACCACAATCGGTTGGCAATACATGGCAAATGTATATTTACCCTGAAAAGTTCACTTACCGACTCATTCGCCAAGGTCGCGAATTCCGCGTTGACTTTGATTTAACTAAGCCTATCACACCACCGGCTGCACCATGGGGGTATGGTGTTAACTAATCTTTTTATATTAAAACCACTGGCTGTTTTAACGCTCAGTGGTTTTATGGAAGCATAACGAGGTGTTATTTCTTTGAGGTTTTTTCTGCAGGCATTTCACACTGCACAAATACACTCAGTGGTGGCTGATAAGCGCGTGGTTTAGTTGGAAAGCGCTCATACTCTTGCACGCCTTCAGTTACTTTTAACATGAAAGGGTTATCGCGACATAAACGGTTTGCGTGGCGCAATAAAAACACACTTTGGTTTCTAAAATGTGGATAGTCATCAGACTGTATTTCTAAGTGGTAATTGTTAGTGTCTATTTGAGTTTGCTTGTAATGCACCTTTTCATCAAAGTCATAGAGTCGCTGCATTTCAGTTTGTTCTGCCGACACATTCGAACACGCTGTTAAAAATACCCAGCTAATACTTCCATATATATAATGATTTGCTTTTCTGCTCATAAACCTTTAACTCCATCTTGATTTTGGGTAGTGTGATCAGCATATCTATTACACCCGTTATGATATAAGTCTAACACCCAAAAAGGGGAAATGTGATGTTCAAGCAAATTAAACAGCTTTTTTCGAGTATTGATCAGCAAGATTATGATATTGAACAACATGATTTAAAAACAGCGGTTGCCGCGTTATTAATTGAGGTAATGCGAGCGGATAACGATTTACAGGCAGATGAGCAGCATACGCTAAGTCTGACATTAAAAAAGTATTTTGATTTAACTGATGAAGCAGTCGATGAGCTAACTGAGCAGGCAAGTTCGAGCTTAGATGACGCCATTGATTATTTTCAATTTTCAAAGCAAATTAATAATCAATGCAGTGCAAAGCAGCGCATTGAAATAGTTGAACTACTCTGGCGATTAGCATACTCAGATGGTGAACTTGATCCACAAGAAGAATACGTTATTCGTCGTGTTGCAAACCTATTGTACGTTACCCATGAAGACTTTATTGCTGCAAAGCTTGCAGCAACAAAGTTGTAGCGAATGTTTATTTTAGTTTACTTGCTACGCTAACCAACTGCTGCGCAAGGCCGGCTACTTTTTCAGCGGTAGCAGGGTCGTTAATACGGCCGTTTTCGTCTAACAAAGTATGAATAGCCGGTACAGCTAATTGATTGGCTAATACTAAACTGCCAATGCCAGATAAAATATCACGCACGTGATTTAAGCCACGTAAGCCGCCAAGTCCACCTGGTGATGCTGCATATAATGCGGTTACTTTATTTGCAAATGCAGGCTCTGCGCCTTGTTCGGTGCGCGATGCCCAATCAATGGCATTTTTTAACACCGCGGTAATAGAACCATTATATTCTGGGCTGGCCAGTAAAATACCATCGGCTGTGCGCAGTTTGTCCTTTAATTGTTGTACGCCGGCTGGTGTGCCTTGTGCTTCTAAATCTTCATCAAACATTGGTATGGCTAAGTCTGCAAGTTTAATCACTTCCACTTCAGCGCCACTTTCTAGTGCAAAACGTGCAGCTTCATTAATAAGTTTTTGATGGAAGCTGTCTTTACGTAAGCTACCTGCTAGGGCAATAATTTTTGGTGTAGTCATGAGTTGATCCTGATGCTGATTATCTATAGGTATGACTTTAACAAATAATTACTTGCAGAAAAGCCAAATAAACGCAAAACTTGTGTGCATATATGCACAGCTTGAAGAGTGGTTACCATGGCAATTCAATTTGATGATTGGCAAGATCTTAAGGTTGCTTTTGAGGTGGCGCGGTTAGGTACTTTAACTGCAGCAGCCGAAGCGCTAGATGTTCATCACAGTACGGTGCTCAGACGAATTAATAACTTAGAAAAAAGCTTAAATGCGCGATTATTCCACCGCCATGCTCGTGGCTACAAAGTAACAGAGATTGGCGCTAAGTTATTTACCACAGCACAAGCAATTAACGGTGAGCTAGAGCGTTTACACAGTGACATAATTGCAGCAGATAGTACCTTACAAGGTAGTTTGTTACTCACCACTGTGAGTGGTTTTATAGATGTATTAAGTGAGGTATGCGAGCAGTTTCAAACCTTGCATCCGCAAGTGCAATTACAAGTGATTATGGATCAAAAGCGTTTGCGTTTAGACCATGGCCAAGCACATATCGCTGTAAGAGCAGGCCCTAGACCGGATGAAGGTGATTATATTGCGCAGCACTTGGCGGCACTCTCGTCAGGATTTTATGCCTCAAAACATTACATTAGTCGTTATGGCTTGCCACAAACGTTAGCACAACTCTCGGTGCATAATTTTGTATCGGGTGTGGCTGGGTATAATGGCAAAGTGCCATATTTTTCGTGGGTTGATGAAAATATTCCCTCGTCGCAAGTTAAACTTAGAGTATCAGAAACCTCAGAGGCTACTCGCGCCATCGTTAAGGGGCTAGGGATTGGCGGATTACAACATGATGTTGCAGCGCAATACTCTGATTTAGTGCCTGTATTACCTAACGAACTTAGTTGGCCTACTGACTTATGGTTAGTGACGCATCATTTAGTGCATCGTACTGCGAAAGTGCAAGCGTTTAGTCAGTTATTAAAAACCTATTTTAAGCAGCGTAAATTAAGTTAAAAAAGCTACAACGATTTTTTTATAGAAATACCCAAGCGCTTGGCTAGCCGTGTTAAGTTAGCGCGGTCGACCTGTAAACTACGCGCTGTGCTTGCCCAGTTATAATTATGTTGTTTAAGTTGCTGTATAATAAGCTGCTGAGTGTAAGTATCGGTGGCTTGTTTTAACGAAATGTTGTTTGTTAAAGGTGTGGTTGCAAGCTGGTTTGAGTGTTCAAGAGCTAAGGTGTTAACAGCGCTTAAATTTAGCTCGCAATGCTCTGGCTCAATAGTAATAATTGGTTGCTGCCACTGATGCTGTTTAGCTTTTAATGCGGCGCGATTAATAACATGTTCCAGCTCTCTTACATTGCCAGGCCAGTCATATTTTTTTAGCAGTAATTGCGTTTCAATGCTGAGTTTTAGCTGTTTAATCGCAAGCTTACGAGCTGTTTTTTCCAAAAAATAACCGGCTAATAAAATAACATCTTCATCACGGGCTTTTAACGGCGCCACGCTTAACGGGTACACACTTAGGCGATGATATAAGTCGGCGCGAAATCGCCCCTGTTCTACTTCGTGTTTCAAATCACGGTTAGTGGCTGCAATCACTCTAACATCAACATATTTAAGTTCATCTTCACCAACGGTTTGTACTTCGCCACTTTGCAGTACCCGTAATAATTTACTTTGCATTGCCAGTGGTAGCTCGCCTATTTCATCCAAAAATAAGGTACCGCCATCGGCTAATTGAAACTTACCTTGGCGAGCATTTTGTGCCCCCGTAAAGGCGCCTTTTGCATGGCCAAAAAATTCACTTTCGGCGAGGTTTTCAGGCAGTGATGCACAATTTAAATGGATCAATGGCTGATCTTTGCGTGCTGAATGCAAGTGAATATTACGCGCCACCAACTCTTTGCCGACCCCAGTATCACCTAAAATTAATACACTAAAATTAGAGGCTGCAACCAGCTTTATTTCGTTTTTAAGGGTTTGTATTACTGGGCTTTGGCCAATAATTTCACCACCATCACGCTTGAGCGCCTCACGGTTTAACTCTTGTACTAATTCACTTGAGTGCTGGGCATGTTGTTTGTAATGAGCAAGCTCTAGGGCTGTTTTAAAGTGCGCACTGCACAAGGTTTGTAAGGTATTAAGCGTATCAGCGGTAATGCCGTCAAACGCATCAGCGTTTAGGCTATCAAAGGTCAAAATACCAAGCAGCGAATCTTTATCATAAAGCGGTAACCCTAAGCAGGCATGCACTGGAATATCACCCGTTTTAGCTAGTAGTAAGCCGTCATATGGGTCTGGGAGCGGGCAGTCATGTGCAAATTGCAGTGCCAAGCGGTGATTACAAATAGCATCAAGGCGAGGATGCTCTGCAATGTTAAAGCGCCTACCTAAGCTATCAGGCATTAAACCTTTAATCGCTAAAGGCTTTAATTGCTCGCCTTGGCGAATTAACAAGGCGCTAGCATCACTTGGAATAACACGTTCAACTGTGGCTAAGAGCTGCTCAAAACTGTGGGCATGTAAGGTGCTTTGTGCAAGCTCCAAGGCAACTTGAGTCAGATTGAGTTGTTGGTTCATGTCAAAATGACCTGTTAGTGTATTTAATTGGTTTTTATAGTAGGTCATAAAGACTCTTTTTGTAAAGTGAAATTAAATAACGCGTTGAATTTAAGGGTTTTATTTAATTGGCATGGTCTGTGTAATAACAAAATAACGAAAGCAGTTATTGGAGTTGTTATGAGCAGTATTTTTTTAGAGCAGGTTAATTATTCAGTGAAGTCTAATTCTCTGTATTACCGTGTGCTATCTCATGCAAATAAGATGCTATGTATTAGCGTATTGGGGGTGTTGATTACGCTGCTAATAAGTTATCCCTATGCAGGCTACTTTTCTATACCGGTACAAATTTTTGCACACATTAGCACGATTGTTCTCGCGGCTATTATCAAAGTGAGTTACGTACTGCGCTGTGTGGCACAGCATGGGCTGGGACAGGAGGTGCGCTAATGAAGCCCATAAACTTAGCCGAACCTATGCCAGCGCAGGTCGCATTTCATCAAGTATCACAATGGTCATTATGGATGTTGGCATTTAGACCCTTTTTTTTAGCTGGTGGATCACTAGCGTGTTTATCTGTGGGTTATTGGTTACTTATTTTAAGTGGCGATGCACAGTGGTATTTAGTTATGCCTGCTAATTTGTGGCATGCACATGAAATGTTATTTGGTTTTGCGGGCGTGGTTGTGGCTGGCTTTTTACTTACTGCAGCACAAACATGGACCGGTGTTGCAAGTATTAACGGTAAACCATTGATGTGGCTTAGCCTAATATGGCTTAGTGCACGGCTTAGTTTTTTTGTAGTTGTGCCTAGCATTGCTCAGTTTAATGTTTATGCGGTACTGATTTTACAAGTTGTTTGGTGGCTCTCGGTAATCATAGTGTTAGCCAGCATGTTGATAAAAGCGAGCAGTAAACGCAACTACTTGTTTTTATTTATTCTTTCATTTTTATGTACGCTCAATATGTTGTATTTAATACTAGTGCTAAAAAACCAAACGCAGTTAGCGCTTGCAATGGTTGATACCGCAGTACTGGTTATAAGCTTGTTGGTGGGGGTTGTAGCTGGGCGTGTATTACCCTTTTTTACTGTCAAAGGGCTGGGCTTATCTAAGCAGGTACGCACACCAAACATAGATAAAGCTATTTTATACTTATCGGTATTGGCGATAGCATTATTTTTTATTAGTAAATTATTTTTCACTGTAATTAACCCTGCACTAGTTGTGATGAGTGCAGCGTTTTTGCATTTAGTTCGCGGTGTTTGCTGGTGGAACAAGCAAGTCCTAAAAGTCCCATTATTATGGTCGTTACACTTTGCGTATTTAGCTTTAGGTATAGGTTTAATGTTAGTGGCAATCAGTTTTTATAGCAGTGCAATACTGTTTAAAGACGCTCTGCATTTTATCACTATTGGTGGTATCGGCATGATGATTTTAGCCATGATGACACGGGTATCACTAGGACATACCGGTCGCTCACTTAGTATTCCTGGTTTTATGAATCTTGCATTTGCATTGGTGTTTAGTGCCGCAATTATTCGTGCTTTTCTCCCGTCTTTTATTGGGCCACACCTAGCTTGGCAGATCAGTGCTGTGCTTTGGTTACTGGCCTTTTTATTATTTTTAATTCACTGCACTCCTATATTAACGCGGCGTCGTGTTGATGGGCGTCGTGGTTAGTTCACCCATAGGAAACCAAAATGTTATCTGAAAAAACTATTGAGATTGTAAAAAGTACAGCTCCATTACTTGCAGAAGCGGGCACAGCCGTCACCGATCATTTTTATAAGCGCATGTTTAGCCATAACCCGGAACTTAAACATATTTTTAATATGACTAACCAAGAAACGGGTCGTCAGCAATTTGCATTATTTAATGCCTTGGCTGCGTATGCGCAAAATATTGATAATTTAGCCGTGTTAAAAGAGGCATTAGCAAGAATTAACCATAAGCATACCAGCTTGAATATTTTACCCGAGCACTACCCTATTGTAGGGGCGCATTTGATCGGCACACTTAAAGAGCTTATTCCTGAACAGTTTACAGCTGATGTTGAATACGCATGGCGAGAAGCTTATAACCTACTGGCTGATATTTGTATTACCGAAGAAGCAGCGTTGTATGCACACAGTAAAAATAACCACGGTGGCTGGGTAGGCACACGGAAGTTTGAAATTACTCATAAACATGTTGAGTCTGAATTTGTAACCAGCTTTATCCTCACGCCTGTAGACGGCAAAGCTGTTATTTCCCATAAGCCAGGACAATATCTTGGCATTAAAGTTAAGCCTGAGGGGGCAGAATATGAAGAGATCCGCCAGTATTCTATTTCGCAAAAGAGCAATGCTAAAAACTATCGTATTAGCGTTAAAAAAGAGTGCCAACCACAGCCTGGCGTGGTGTCTAACTATTTACACTCACTAGAGCAGGGCGCACTAGTAGAGCTATACCCACCAGCAGGTGACTTCTTTTTGAAAGACGCAACAAGCCCCGTTGTGCTTATTTCTGCAGGTGTTGGCCAAACCCCAATGATGGCTATGCTGCAAACGCTATTGAGCGACAATACTAATCAAGCGATTAGTTACTTACACGCGTGTGAAAATAGCTTGGAGTATTCATTTAAAGACTACCTAGCTCAGCAAACGGCTATGCATCCACAACTAAAAACCTTAACCTGGTTTAATCAAGGTGGTGGGGGATGTGATTACACAGGTCTTATGGATTTATCTGTGCTTGAGGCATCACTGCCTATTAGCGAAGGGGCATTTTATTTGTGTGGACCAGCTTCATTTATGGCTTATGTAAAAGACCAACTACTTGACTTAGGTGTACAGAGCTCGAATATTCATTACGAAATATTTGGACCACACCAAGCATTATAAACATAAGTTTACAGCTTTTTACTGTCGGTGTTTGCGGCATAAGCTTGTTGTTGCCACGCATTAAACAGCTTTTGTTGTTTATTTGATATTTTTAAACCATAAGTTTTTTGCATGTAAGCGTATGCATCGGCAATACGTTTACGTGCATAAACCGGAGGCTCTATAACGCGTTGTTTAAAATTAACCTTAACCTCACAGCGACCATATTGATTAGCATTTTGGGCTAACATGCCAAAGCGATAGTTTGAACGATCAGCGTTAATTTCACCGATTGCGGGAGCTAAATTGTTAATATCAGCTTCCATCATGCGAAACTTTGCACTTACTTTACGGCAATTTTTACGTCCACCATCTTGCCAGCATTGTAACTGATGACCGAACTCCCAAGCGGGTACGATATGTTCCCACTCTATTCGCAGAGCGCGTTGGTTCACGTTACCTGAGCGGGTAAATGTGTTGCGTGGCACATAACCACAATGGGTTGCATCGGGTACTAACTTTTTGCCTTTACGTTTTATGTCGCAACCACAATAGATACTTTTTGCATCCGTTGGTAAGGTTTTAATTAAGTGTTTTTTAGCACTGGAAAAACGAGTAAATTGCTCAGCATTAAGATTAAAGCTGACAACGCAAAGCAATAACGCAAAAATAAAATGCGGCATATCCTATCACTTTAGTGAACTACAGGAGCCGCGATTTTAAAGAGAATAACCTAAATGGTAAATCAGTTTTCTGTACAACCTGCTTAAAAACTCAGGATAGCTTACGTTTTCTTGTTCTTAATCGGATGTTTTGCAGTAATAAAATAAAACCAGTAAAACTAAAAAACACACTGCTGGCAGCAAAGCTAATGAGTAACGGGTTGTTAAAATCCTCGCGCTCATCGTAATCCATAATGTGTAACATCCAAAAGAAGTCAAACACTCGCCAAATATTACTGCGAACTGTAATGAACTTGCCGTTATCAGCATTAAAATATAAGCTGGTGCTAAGCATATCGTTAAAATTAACTTGCCAAATATTTTCTTTAAACCCGGCTTCTCTAAAACTGGTTGCCAGCTTTTTTGTGCTTATAACGTTTGCATTAATTAAAAGGTGAGCGTGGGCATTAGTGATTATTTGTGCCTTGCTTGGTGCTGAAAGTGGGTCGCCAGTTGTACCATTAAAACTATAGGTTTTACTCGCTGTAGTTACTGTAATTACTGGGGTATTTAAAAAGTGACTATAATTAATTTGCTGGGGTTGTGGTGTATTCGCAATAATTTTATCAAGTGAGGCTGTGTAATCGGCTTGGCTGAAAGGGTTTTCTAGTTGGCGGTTTGCAAGGTGTTTACCGTGTACTTTTTCAAGTGGCATGGCGCTCATAAATAAACCGCCAAGCAGCCATGCAAAAATTTGTATTACCAAAAAGTAGCCTAGCCATTTATGCAGCTTACGGGCTGTTTTAAAAATGCGTTTGTTCATTCGCTTTCTCATTATTATTATTTTTTGCAAGGCACCTAATGGAGCTAGCTACCATTAGGTTAATAGCTGTATTAACCGTTACTTTAATACTTGCAGCTTAATAAAGGAATTAAATAAATTATAAGCTGTTGATTTGGTATAAATGCAAAATTAGGTTAAAGTTTGCGGTGAAATTTAAGTGGGGTAACACAACTGTATGTCGGAAATTCAATTTTTAAATGTAGATCTAGAGCTCGAGTCAAAGCAAGATATTAGCGTATTAGTTGCTGATTTAAAAAAGGTCGCAACCATTTTACATTATGATAAAGACGAATACCGCCAACTGGCACGCATCGAAGTAGCTGGTGAAATAACCACACCTGATAAAGCAATTAATCACTTATGTGAACTAATTGAGTCGTGTTCACGCAATGCATTAAAGCAATGGTTAAGTTGTTCTCGTAGAACCTTTGATATGGGGTTTGAGTCGGGTACGTCGCCAAAATGTTTTAATCAGGCCTTGCATGCAGATACCTTGTTACGCATATCTGCAATTGGCGCAGGCATAGAAGTTACTATTTACCCTCTGGAAAAGTAATTTAACCTTTTCGTTCGACTACGGCTGCGGTCATTCTTGATACGCAGCAAAGCTCATTGCGACTATTGGTTATTTTAATATCCCAAACTGAGCTGCGTTTACCAATATGATAAGCCCTTGCGGTAGCCGTTAATGTGCCGTTGCGTGACGCTTTTAAGTGGCTTGCGCTGATCTCTTGCCCAACACAATAAAATCGACTGAAATCAACTACAAAGTTAGCGGCATAACTTGCTACGGTTTCAGCAAGGACTACATTGGCACCACCATGCACTATACCCATAGGGTTATGATGCTCTGGAATTGCCGGCATAGTGGCGACTAAGTAGTCATCTCCAATTTCACTGATTTCAATTCCCATGGTCTTCATGAGCGTGCCTTGGCCAGTGATCCCTTGATCTAATTGCTTACAAAACTCTAATGTAATTGGTTGGTGCCAAATGCTCATACTCGCTCCTAAAAGAATGTTTAAAAATATAAAATTGAGCTCATATTAAGGTGAAATTTAAATCTTGTCGTGAGTGATAGCAAATAAAATTTTTTTAGCTTAATTTAAGCAGGTAGCCATACTACGACGCCTGCTTATGTAGCTTGCTTATTATTGGTAACTAGCGACCAGTTCTACATTATTATAAGCATCAAAGCCTTTGAGCATGACAGAGTAATTTCCACTGCGAGTATCACTGCAGCTCTCATTATTGCCATTTCTATATGGGCGACAATCAAAATTATTTGTGGATGCCGTTTCGTTAAATTTTACATATATATCAGCATCACCACTACCACCTGATGTTCTAAAAGTAACTTGTGTTGCTTCACTTGGTACTGCAAATGTAAATAATTTTTCGCTATTCTTTGCGCCATTAACCATAATTGCTTGGTTATTTTGGAGTACATTGTCACCAGGAATTGGGGGGGTTGAAGATCTAAAGTTTGCAATAATAGGGTTAGTTAAGTTTAACACTCTGGCATTGTCATGTTCTGCCGAAGTCCCCATTACATCTCCATTGTATGATTTATTAGGGTTCGACCAGTAATTAATACGTGTACAATTACCTGGACAATTATATGCCATCACTGAACGCCATTGTGATTGAGGCTGTTGGTAACCATGTCCAAATGAATAAGGAGTTGTTGAAGGATCGTTTTCTGGATTATGGCGAGCGCCTTGTAAGTGCCCAATCTCATGACCAAAGGAATAGTAGCCCGTTGCACAATTATAATCGACCATAGCAAAAGCGCTTTGAGCATTAGCGCCAATAGCTTTGGCCTGGCCACAGTAACCATTGACATCATTTACTAATATAACTACATCTGCACCGAATTGATCGCGTAATGTATGTGCTTCATCCATATAACCATCGTTCTTAGCTGCTAAACGATTTAAATCAGTACTTGAGTTTGCAGCTTCAGTATAATTAATTTGGCTCATGTGGGCTATGCTAACAACTGCGTTGACGCCTGAGTTTTGATAACCTTGGTTGGTTTCAACAACCGCAAGATCAATTAAGCTATTTATATCCCCTGATTTTTGAGCTGCTGCTGGGGTATATAAAACTAATAAACTAATATTACTTTGCGTTTCGTTAGCCATTACCGATTGAGTGTTTTGAGCTGTTAAAATTTGTTCACTCATAAACTCCAGGTGATTAGACTGTTTATAGTCGGGAGCATGTTCAGCTGGCTGCTTTTGGGGATCTAATTCAATGAAATTATGACCAGAGTGCTTATTTGGTTGTAATTTATATATCTGTTCACCTACTTTTACAGTACCCGAAATGCCTTTTGCAGATTTAATAAGTGTTATTTCGTCATCTTCTAAACTTTTACCAATCCAAATTAAGCTTCCCGTTGCTGACAAACTTGTTGAACTTTTTATAAATTCAATGTCGTTACCTTTAACAGGTAAAAGAAAGGTATTTGTGCTATTTGTGAGCTCAAAAAGAGGCTGGCCAAACTGTAATTGATTACTTGTTTGTGTGGCCACGCTTTGTGACTCATTAATATATTGCACTTCAAAAAGCGGAACTTGAGCTTGTGTATAGCCGCTGAATAGGAGCCCGATAAATAAGGGTGAGTATTTTTTCATTTCATAGTCCTTTTTGGTTTGTTTTGTCCACATAAAGTGTACACGCCAATATTTTTATTTCAATTAATTAACATTGCCAGCTATTAAAATTAACTATTGTTGTAAATTTTAAGATACATTTTTTATTTTTACTGTTGATTGGTTGCTTTAATCAGTGCAAAAATAATTTTTAGTAGTTATGAGCGGGTTATATCCTTAATGCGATAAGCTAATTATTATCAGTGGAACTAACTTAATTTATATTTGCGATCTTAAAATAACTGTATATACTCACAGTTAATTGTACTGTATGGAAAACCAGTTGTATGCGACCATTAACGAAACGCCAAGCGCAAATACTCGAACTTATCAAAGTGTTTATTAAAGACACTGGTATGCCTCCTACACGTGCCGAGATTGCACAAACACTGGGTTTTAAAAGTGCAAATGCTGCAGAAGAACATTTAAAAGCACTGGCTAAAAAAGGTGTGATTAAAATGAAGCCGGGCGCGAGTCGGGGTATTCAGCTTGTTGAAGAAGAAGAGCCAGAGCAACTGGGCTTACCTTTAATTGGTCGAGTTGCTGCGGGTGAGCCAATATTGGCGCAACAGCATGTAGAAAGCCACTGTAAAATTGACCCTTTAATGTTTAAACCTGCGGCCGATTTTTTACTGCGTGTTAACGGCATGAGTATGAAAGATATTGGCATTATGGATGGCGACTTACTCGCTGTACATAAAACTCAAGTAGCTGAAAATGGTCAGGTTGTTGTTGCTCGAGTGGATGATGATGTTACGGTTAAACGTCTAGAAAAAGCCGGCAGAAAAGTATTACTGCATGCTGAAAATGACGAGTTTTCAGCTATTGAAGTAGACTTGGAGAATGAATCTTTCAATATTGAAGGTTTAGCGGTGGGTGTTATTCGTAACGCTGATTGGATGTGATAGTTAAACATAACTTAGCGCTTAATATTGATTAGGCGCTGTTTTTACATGAATTATTTTTGTACGATATTGCTTGTGAATCGCTTTTTGTTATTTCAAAAAATCGCTAAATACTTTATAAATAAACAAATTTATTCTAATTGTTTTAAATCATAAAACTTTATTTTTTTTCCGCTGTTATTCAAGCTACCCCTTACCAACTCTGACTCTTAGATTAATTACCTCATTAGTTAATATTTTTTTGCTGCACTTTTTTAAGTAACCCCCTTGTTTATTTTTCATACTCACCTTGCTTATTGTTTATTTTTTAACTAGTTATTAAAGAGCTGGAATAAAAATAACTCACAGCCTTGTCGTTTTGAGCACACACATTTAGTAACTCCAGCACCCTTATAAAAAATAAAAATAACGAATGGGCGTTTAAGCCGTATGCCTCTTCGCTTTGCGTCAGCAATAGCATCAAAGGAGCCGTCACATGGGTAAGCTGAGTTCTTCCTTGTGGCTTATATTGTTAGTTTTTTCGCAAAATGTGCTTGCTAATAGCCAATATAATATGCGTAAAGGCGTAACTGATATAAGTAATAATGTATACCAACTGCACATGACCATATTTTTAATATGTTGTGTGATTGGGGTGATCGTGTTTGCCATTATGTTTTGGGCACTCATCCATCATCGCAAGTCTAAAGGGGCTGTCCCTGCCCAGTTTCATGAAAGTACCAAAGTAGAAATACTCTGGACTGCCATTCCTTTTGTCATCTTAATTGTTATGGCCATTCCTGCGACTAAAACGTTAATTGCCATGGAGGATGCCAGCAAAGCTGATATCACCATAAAAATTACTGGATCACAGTGGAAGTGGCATTACGAGTATATGGGGGAGGACGTTGAGTTTTATTCAATGTTAGCGACTCCTCAAAATGAAATAACGAATCTTGCCGATAAAAACCCGAATTATTTACTCGAAGTAGATAAGCCACTAGTGCTACCGATTAACCAAAAAGTTCGTTTTTTAATGACTTCAGATGATGTAATTCACTCATGGTGGGTACCTGATTTTGCAGTTAAAAAAGATGCAAACCCTGGGTTTATTAACGAAACATGGACCAATATTAATGAAGTAGGTACTTACCGCGGGCAGTGTGCAGAGCTGTGTGGTAAAGATCATGGCTTCATGCCTGTTGTGGTAGAAGCAAAAACAGAAGAAGACTTCAAAACGTGGTTGGCAGAAGCTAAACAAGCTAAACAAAAAGCGGCTGAAGCAGACGCTGCGTTATTAGATCAAGTGGTACCAAAAGAGGAGCTGATGGCTCTTGGTGAGCAAGTTTATATGGCGAGCTGTGCAGCGTGTCATCAACCTACAGGTTTAGGTTTGCCGGGTGTCTTTCCAGCACTTAAAGGCAGCCCAATAGTTATAGGTGATATCAAAGGTCATATCGATATCTTACTTCATGGTAAACCAGGTACAGCGATGCAGTCTTTCGCAAAGCAATTATCTATTAAGCAGATAGCAGCCGTTATTACTTATAAGCGTAACGCATGGGGTAATGACACCGGAGAGGTAATTCAACCAAGCGAAATACAAGCGGCACTGGATGCTGATGGGGAGGCTAAATAATGAGTAGCATTGCAGAACAACCTAATTCCAATGAGGCTCATCATGGCCATCAACCTGCAACAGGCTTTAAGCGCTGGTTATTTACAACCAACCATAAAGATATCGGAAGCTTATATTTAATTTTTTCTCTCACCATGTTTTTGATTGGTGGAGCAATGGCCATGGTTATTCGGGCTGAGTTATTTCAGCCGGGTTTACAATTGGTTGATCCTCACTTTTTTAATCAAATGACCACAGTGCACGGTTTAATCATGGTGTTTGGTGCAGTAATGCCTGCATTTACTGGATTGGCAAACTGGATGATTCCGTTAATGATTGGTGCGCCAGATATGGCATTACCGAGAATGAACAACTGGAGCTTCTGGATTTTACCATTTGCGTTTTTGATTTTGTTAGCGTCATTGTTTATGCCTGGTGGCGGTCCTGCATTTGGGTGGACCTTTTACGCTCCGCTTTCCACCACTTATAGTAACGACAACACAGCAATGTTTGTATTTGCGGTACATATAATGGGTATCAGTTCGATTATGGGTGCCATTAATGTGGTGGTCACCATAGTGAATATGCGTGCTCCGGGGATGACATGGATGAAACTGCCGTTATTTGTGTGGACATGGCTGATCACGGCTTTTTTACTTATTGCAGTAATGCCGGTACTTGCTGGTGCAGTTACTATGGTACTCACCGATAAATACTTTGCGACCAGCTTCTTTGACGCCGCTGGTGGTGGCGATCCGGTAATGTTCCAGCATATATTTTGGTTTTTTGGTCATCCTGAAGTTTATATTATGATTTTGCCTGCCTTTGGCATTATCTCTACGATTGTTCCTACTTTTTCACGTAAAAAACTATTTGGTTATGCCTCTATGGTGTACGCCACTTCCTCGATTGCCTTGTTGAGCTTTATTGTGTGGGCGCATCATATGTTTACCACAGGTATGCCCGTGGCGGGTGAGTTGTTTTTTATGTACGCGACTATGTTGATATCGGTACCTACCGGTGTAAAAGTATTTAACTGGGTAGCAACTATGTGGCGTGGCTCTATTAGCTTTGAAGTGCCCATGCTGTTTAGTATCGCATTTATTGTGCTGTTTACTTTAGGTGGCTTTTCGGGATTGATGTTGGCGATCACACCTGCTGATTTTCAATACCACGACACCTACTTTGTAGTTGCACACTTCCATTATGTGCTGGTGACGGGCGCGGTATTTTCTATTATGGCGGGGGCTTATTATTGGTTGCCAAAATGGACCGGAAATATGTTCAATATTACTTTGGCAAAATGGCATTTTTGGTTGTCCTTGGTAAGTGTAAATGTGCTGTTTTTCCCAATGCATTTTGTGGGGTTAGCTGGTATGCCACGTCGAATTCCAGATTATGCACTGCAGTTTGCTGACTTTAACGCCATTATTAGTATAGGTGGGTTTGCCTTTGGTTTATCGCAATTACTGTTCGTTGTTGTTGTGTATAAATGTGCAAAAGGGGGAGATAAAGTGCCTGCAAAAGTTTGGGATGGGGCAGAAGGGCTTGAATGGGAAGTTGATTCACCAGCGCCATATCATACGTTCTCAACGCCGCCGGACATTAAATAATGACTCACTTGCCGTTATTAAAAAAGCTGGTGGTTATTTGCATTGCAATGTTTGCTTTTGCATTTGCCATGGTACCTATATATGACGTGTTTTGCGATATAACCGGGCTTAATGGTAAGCCCTCGTTAGAGCAAGCACAGCAAAGTACCTTGGTTACTGAAAATAGAGAAGTTAGCGTTAGTTTTACCACCCATGCCCAAAGTGGTGCGCCTTTTGAGGTTAAATCTAAAGAATACAGTGTAGATGTAAAACCAGGGGCCATGCGTGAGGTTATGTTTAGCGCTAAAAACAATAGTAATGAAGACAAAGTGATGCAAGCGATACCTTCGGTAGCGCCGGGTAAAGCGGCTAAGTATTTACACAAAATAGCGTGTTTTTGCTTTGACCAGCAACCTTTGAAGGCTGGCGAGGAGCTAGAGTTTAAATTACTTTTTTATGTTGATACTGAGTTACCCAGTGATGTGGAGGAGTTAACTCTGTCTTATACCGTATTTGATATTAGCGAGAAGTTAGTAGCCAGTAATAACTAGCTTATAAAACTAGTGAAAAACTAGGAGCAAATGAAATGAATCAAAAATATGAACATTATTATGTACCTGATCAAAGCCCATGGCCAATAGTTGGCGCGGTGGCGCTATTTTTTATTGCGGTAGGGGCAGCCTTAACAGTTATGGATATGGGTAAAGAGGGAGGCAGTGGTGTTTACTTACTGTATGTGGGTATTGCCGTATTGCTTTATATGCTGTTTAGCTGGTTTAAAAATGTGATTGAAGAGTCGCATCAAGGTTTATATTCTGCACAAATGGATCGCTCATTTAGACAAGGTATGAGCTGGTTTATTTTTTCAGAAGTCATGTTTTTTATGGCCTTTTTTGGGGCCCTTTTTTATGCCCGCATGTTTTCTGTGCCTTGGCTTGGAGGCGCCGATAACAACGCCATGACTAACGAAGTGTTATGGCCTACTTTTGAGGCTGTGTGGCCATTGTTAAATACCCCTGGGGGCACCTCTACTCAAGCAATGGGTTGGCAAGGGTTACCACTGATAAATACCCTTATTTTATTGGCTTCGTCGGTAACTCTGCATTTTGCCCATGTAGCGATGGAAAATAACAAACGTACTCCACTTAAGGTGTTTTTAGGCGTAACTATTTTGCTGGGAGTATGCTTTTTAGGGCTCCAAGTAGAAGAATATATTTATGCTTATAATGACCTTAATTTAACCCTTGATGCGGGAATTTACGGTAATACCTTCTTTCTGCTAACCGGTTTTCACGGTATGCATGTCACCTTAGGTACCATTATTTTATTAATCGTTTTCCTACGGATTTTAAAAGGCCACTTTACAAAAAATAAGCACTTCGCGTTTCAAGCTGCGGCGTGGTACTGGCATTTTGTTGATGTTGTTTGGCTATGTTTGTTTGTTTTTGTATATGTACTGTAGTGGGCAAAGGTGATTGATTTGCCGTAATTAAACCGAGCTTTAGTGCGGCAATTACCATCACTAATACCACAACAGAAAATAACACTCGACGCCCTAAAAAGTGAGACATGGGGCGTCCATTGGTTTTTCCCGACACCATAATAAATAAAGCACGAAATAAATTAAACAATATAAATAATAACAGTAGAACAATAATAATTTTAATAATCACTGGATTTACCCTTATGCAGTTAGTTGTATTTAACAAACAAAAGCTTAGCTCAATAATCACAGTTTGCCTGGTTGTTATTGTGGTATTAGTTTGTGTGCGTTTAGGGTTTTGGCAATTACAGCGCGCAGATCAAAAGCAACAGCAGCTTAATGCCATTGAAAATATTCAGCAGCAAGGGATTATGAGCTGGTCACAGTTGCAACAACTGCCAAAAGAGTGGAATAAAACCGGGGTATTAGTTTCGTTGAGTGGTTATTTTGATACCAATAATTATTGGCTGCTCGATAACCAAATTTATAATGGTCAGGTTGGTTACGACTTACTGGCATTATTAAAGTTACCTGATGATTCGCGCTTTTTATTAGTTAATTTAGGCTGGGTAAAAGCTGGCAGTTCAAGAGAAGTCCTACCAAACGTGACAATACCTAGTGGTAAATTTACGTTAACGGCACAAATTAAAGAAGATAACTTAAGTGGCTTTACCTTAGCTAATAGCAATACTCAGTCAGATTTAGCTAAACGAATTCAAATCATTGATCTGCAATCACTCAGTAGCCAATCCCAGCGACCTTTAGTGGATTTTATGGCCTATCGCCAAGGCGACGAAGATGAGATTGCGGCCCCCCATTATGAAGCTGTTGTGATGAGTCCAGAAAAACATTATGCCTACTCAGTACAGTGGTTTTTAATTGCGATTGCCTGTGTGGTAGTTGCTATTTTTGCAAGCAAGAAGAGGATAGATAATGAAAAATAAACCCCTGTTGCTCTTTGTTGTATGCTGCGCTATCCCTTTAGTGCTGGCTTACAGCGCGTTAAAACTTGATTGGCTACCTACAGCAATTACTAATCATGGTGAGTTTTTAGAACGTGAAATTAAGCTAGACAATTGGCAGCAGCATAATCCAAAACAATGGACTATTGCTTTAAATTATTCAGCACAATGCGAAGAGCCTTGCTCGGAGCAGCTCGCTGCTTTAGATAATTTATATGTTGCCCTTGGCAAAAATCAACACAAAGTAGATATGGCGATAATGGGGAAACCCAAAGCTGCGAAGCCGCATTGGCATATGATTGCTGAACAACAGCAATTAAAACCCGCGAGTTTATATTTAATCGACCATATGGGACTGATTGTGCTGGAATATCCATTTAATCCTCAACCACAAGAAAACCGTTTGATACAAAAGGGATTATTGAAAGATCTAAAAAAATTACTTAATTACTCTCGTTCAAGCTAAGTAGAGGCTGCTATGTATAAAAACTATAAAAATTTGGTATTAGCAACGAGTTTATTCGCATTAGTTGTGGTAGCTCTAGGCGCATATACGCGGTTAAGTGACGCAGGACTTGGTTGCCCCGATTGGCCTGGTTGTTATGGCTTTTTAACCGTACCAAAACATGAAGCTGAGATTGCGCATGCGATTCAAAGCTACCCCGATATGATATTTGAAACAGCAAAGGCATGGAAAGAAATGATTCATCGCTATTTTGCTGGCACGCTCGGAGTATTAATTTTAGTGTTGTTTATTTTGGCTTTTGTAAAACGCCAGTATCCAACTACGCCTGTAAAATTACCGATGCTACTGCTTTTGCTTGTTATTTTTCAGGCCGCGCTAGGTATGTGGACGGTGACTATGAACCTGCAGCCGCTAATTGTGATGGGGCATTTACTCGGAGGGTTTAGCATTTTGGCGTTATTAACGTTGTTGTACTTAAGGCTGACCAGTCAGCCTATTACGGGTGGGGACGCAGGTGCAAAACCTCACTTTAAACTAAGCTTGGTGGCGCTCACGGTACTTATTTTACAAATCGCTCTAGGTGGCTGGTTAGCGGCTAATTATGCCGCGCCACATTGTAATGGTTTGCCGCTATGTAGCTATGCTCAGCCGTTTTCGCTCAGTAGTGTTTTTCAGTTACCGTTAGAGCACAGTAATTATGAGTTTGGCGTGTTATCACAACAAGCGCGTATGTCTATTCATTTACTGCATCGTATGTGGGCATTGGTCACTTGTATTGTGTTGGCACTCGTTATGTGGCGAATATACAGCCATGCCTATTCACAAAAAATCAAAAGCTGCACAGTGAGTGTGTTGGTAGCGTTATTTTGCCAGATAGCGTTGGGGTTAGCTGTAGTATATTTTCACTTTCCGATCAGTGTTGCGCTGGCGCATAACTTAATGGCTGCCATACTGTTATTAACTATGGTTAGGTTATGTTATTACCTAAAAGTCCGTACCTAAAGGGGAATCGTTATGGCACTTACAATTAACAAAAAAGCAATGCAGCCCGTTTATAGCCCATCGTTATTGACTAAAAGTTATCATTTAATCCAAGATTATTTAGCAATCAGTAAATTTAAAGTGGTGGCTATGTTGGTGTTAACGGCATGGGTGGGCTTGGCTCTCGCCCCTGACGTTGGTAGAGGCATTGGGGTTCAGTTCATAAGTTTATTAGGGATTGGTTTACTCTCTGCGGCAGCTGCCGTTATCAATCATGTGGTTGATAGTGAAATTGATAGTAAAATGGCACGTACACGCCACCGCCCAGTCGCCAAAGGACGCTTAAGTAAATTACACGCATTGAGTTTTGCTGCTGTTATTGGCGTGGCAGGGTTTATTATGTTGATGTTGTGGGCAAATACACTCACTGCCATACTTACCTTATTTGCACTTGTTGGTTACGCATTTATTTATACGTCGTTTTTAAAACGCGCCACGCCACAAAATATAGTGATTGGTGGTTTGGCTGGCGCCATGCCACCTTTACTTGGTTGGGTGTCTGAAACCAATCAAATGGCAGCCGCTCCTTGGTTGTTGGTTATGATTATATTCACATGGACTCCTCCGCACTTTTGGGCGTTAGCAATCGCGCGTAAAAGTGATTACGAACGCGCTAAAATCCCTATGTTACCTGTCACCCATGGTATTGATTTTTGTAAAACCTGTGTGCTCGCGTACTCAGTGCTATTAGCCATTGTGTGCGTATTACCCTATTTGATAGGTATGTCGGGACTTATTTATTTAAGTGGGGCCTGTATCCTTAATATACTCTTTATATACAAAGCAATTAACTTAAAATTTGCCGCCAAAGAAGACACCGCAATGGATTTATTTCGTTTTTCGATTGTTCATTTAATGATACTCTTTGTTATCTTATTTATAGATAAATGGCTAGTTATATGAAGCAGTTATGGTGTGGGTTAATTGTTTTTTCGGTGCTTTTTTTATCGGCATGTGATGATAAAAAAAGTTTACAAGATCTTGATGCATTAGTGTACGAAACTGCAAAACCGTTATCTGATTTCTCGCTAAATGATCAACAGGGGGAGTTAGTAACCAAAAAGCAGTTTTTAGAACAATGGAACTTAGTGTTTTTAGGCTACACAAGCTGCCCTGACATTTGTCCAATGACGCTTGCTAAGCTCAACAATGTCTATAAAAACTTACAAGCTGACTATCCACTGCAGGTGTGGTTTATATCTGTTGACCCTAAACGAGATATTGCTCAAAAGCGTAAAGAGTACATAGATTATTTTAACCCTAAATTTTTAGCTGTATCTGGGGAGCATAAAGACTTATTTCCATTTGTACGAGAGCTGGGATTAATTTATGCAATTAGTGATAGTGATGAATCTGACTATGCGGTGGATCATAGTGCATCGGTTGCACTTGTTGATGGTAGTGGCGCCCTGAGAGCTATTTTTAAGCCCGAATTTAAACAAGGAGATGTGCCGTTGGTGAATACTACAAAATTAACAGCGGAATTTATTGAAATAGCAGATTACTACAAAAACTAGTTTTTAATGGTTTAACAATTTTTAAGGGGCTTTGTGCCCCTTTTTACGTTTTTTAACAGCTGTTTTTAATTAATTAGTTATTTTTTAGTCGTTTTTATGGCGTTTTCTTTATCTCGGTCTAAGCTTTTGTTATGGATTGAGTTGATAAGGAAAAGCTTAAAAATGCTTAAACTACCAAATGAGCTTTCAATTGTTCAGGTTGACGTTTTACATCAAGATTTATTAAGCGAGCTTAATAATAGCCGAGATATTTGTCTGGATATTAGCGATGTCATGTCTGCTGATACCGCCTCGGTTCAACTCCTTTGTGCCCTACAAAAACACCTTCTTACTATCAATCAAAAAATTGCCTGGGTTGGCAGCAGTGACGCATTAAAAAATGCCATTGAACAACTCGGTTTAAGTGAATATTTAGCTTCAGAAAGTACTAACTAGAGGTTTATATGAAAAGAATTTTAGCTGTCGATGATTCTGCATCAATGCGCCAAATGGTGAGCTTTACGTTAAAAACAGCAGGGTTTGATGTTACCGAAGCCAAAGATGGCAGCGAGGCATTAGCCATTGCCAAGCAACAAGGTTTTGATGCAGTTATTTCTGATGTAAACATGCCAATTATGGATGGGATCACACTTATTAGAGAGCTAAGAGGGCTACCAGATTACAAGTTTACACCGCTGCTTATGCTTACTACGGAGTCGGGGATGGATAAAAAAGTAGAAGGTAAAGCTGCTGGGGCAACAGGATGGATTGTAAAACCTTTTAATCCAGATCAGCTATTAGCCGTGCTAAAAAAAGTAATCCGTTAACTTAGGAGTGCACTGTGAGTATTGATTTAAGCCAGTTTTTTGAAGTGTTCTTTGAAGAGAGTTTTGAAGGCCTCGATATCATGGAGACTGAATTACTCAACTTAGTGCCAGGCGAAGAAGACTTAGAAACCATTAATACTATATTTAGAGCTGCTCATTCAATAAAAGGGGGCAGTGCTACTTTTGGATTTAACTCAATTGCAAATTTTACCCATGTATTAGAAACATTATTGGATCAAATTCGTGAAGGTGAGCGCAATATAACTAGCGAGCATATTAATTTATTACTTAAATCAGTGGATTGCTTAAGGGCTTTGTTAAGTTCGCTAAAAGTACAGGAAGAACCAGATTTAGCCCAAGCAGATACTTTACGTGAGCAGTTCGAAAAATTACTAGGTATGCCAGCTGGTGAGGAGCAAGGGGAAGAAACACATCATGAGCAGGTTATAGTTAATACTTATCAGATTGATTTTAAGCCGCATTTTCATCTTTTTAAAACCGGTAATGAACCTTTGTTTATGATCAGCGAGTTAGCTGAGCTTGGTGAGCTAGAAGTACAGGCATTCACCGATGCCATACCTGACATTAAAGAATTAACCAGCGATGAGTGCTTTTTATATTGGCGGTTTTTCTTAAACACTGAGCGCGATGAGCAAGCCATTAAAGAGATTTTTGAATGGGTTGAAGATGATGCAGATATTAAAGTCGAGCTATGCGGTGGCTTATTTAATGATGCTAAAGCTGGATCAGAGGAAGTAATTAACGAACCGGCTGTTGTGGAGGAAGCTCCCAAAACTGCTGAGCAACCCAAAGCAAATAAAGCAAAGGCAGCTGCCAATGCGCCCAGCGCGAAAGCCGCGCCAGAATCTACCTCTATTCGGGTTGGTATAGATAAGGTTGATTCATTGATTAATATGGTGGGTGAGTTGGTTATTACCCAAGCAATGTTAAATCAGCTTAGCGAACAGGAAATGACAGCCACTGCGGTAACCTCGCTTCAAGAGGGATTGGCGCAACTAGCGCATAATACCCGAGACTTACAAGAAAACGTGATGCGTATTCGTATGCTGCCAATTAATTTTGTATTTAGTCGTTTTCCACGTCTGGTGCGTGATATTGCTCAAAAGCTTAATAAAGAGGTGGAGTTAAAGCTGATCGGAGAGCAAACCGAGTTAGATAAAACTGTGATGGAAAAAATATCTGATCCTATGGTGCATTTAGTAAGAAACTCACTGGATCATGGTATTGAAACTGTAGAAAAGCGTATTGCGGCAGGTAAAGATCCTGTGGGCAAAGTTACATTAAATGCTTTTCATCAGGGAGGAAATATCGTCATTGAAATCATGGACGATGGTCAAGGCCTTAACACTCAAAAGATTAAAGAAAAAGCGATTACTAACGAGCTAATTGCTGGCGATAGCGAGTTAACAGATGATGAAATTAACGAACTTATATTCATGCCAGGGTTTTCTACTGCTGATGAAGTAAGTGACTTATCTGGCCGGGGTGTGGGTATGGACGTGGTTAAACGCAATATCCAATCATTAAATGGCTCGGTAGAGGTGACATCTGCTGCCGGAATTGGTTCTACCTTTACTATTCGGCTACCGCTCACCTTAGCTATTTTAGATGGGCAATTGGTAAAAGTGGCCAAGCATACTTACATTATTCCACTGATCTCAATTGTAGAGTCATTACAAATTGATATTGCAAAAGTAAGCCGTGTTGGTAAAGACCTAGATGTACTCAGGTTACGTGATGAATACATTCCTATTCTGCGCCTATACGAGATTTTTAACCATCAAGGTGCGATTGAATCATTAGATAAGACCTTATTGGTTGTGGTGGAGAACGATAACCAAAAAGTCGGGGTGCTCGTTGACGATTTACTTTCACAGCAACAGGTGGTTATAAAAAGCTTGGAGGCTAATTACCACAAAGTGGACGGAGTCTCTGGGGCAACTATTTTAGGTGATGGTCGTGTCTCGTTAATTTTAGATATTAGCGGTTTGATTAAGCTTTCAGGATTAAAAAAACCTGGCAGCCAAGCATTGAGTATTGAGCCATCAGCGACTCTGGAGGATTCATGTTCTCTGAATCAATAGCATTAAATAGCAATATTGAGCTACAGCGCAAAGAGGGCATTAAGCAGTTTCTTACCTTTATTATGGCTGAAGAAGAATACGGAGTAGATATATTAACGGTGCAAGAAATCCGTAGCTGGGAAGACATAACCGCACTGCCAAATGCCCCTGAGTACGTAAAAGGCGTTATTAATCTACGCGGCACGATAGTACCCATTATTGATTTGAGGTTACGTTTTGGTTTACCCACAATTGCCTATGGGCCGTTAACAGTAGTGATTATTGTAAAAATAGAGTTTGAACAAGAAAGTAAAGTAATGGGTATTACGGTAGATGCAGTGGCAGATGTTTATAGTATTGCAGAGCAAGATGCTAAAGCTGTGCCGAGTTTAACCCAGACCAATGAAAGTGAATATGTAGCAGGGTTAGTCAATGTAGGCGAAAAAATGGTCGCCTTAATTGATTTGCCTGCAACCATGGATATTTAGCGGTAACAGTAACTAAATAAAGTAAATAACTTAAAGGTGGTGATAAGCATGGGATGGTTTAGTAATTCAAAACAGTCTGAATCAAGCAATGATTTGATAATGAATGCATTGCATAAATCATTAGCAATAATTGAATTTGAGCCGAATGGAAGAATCATTACTGCCAATGTTAATTTCCTGCGTGTAATGGACTACTCTCTGGCTGAAATACAAGGTCAGCACCACTCTTTATTTATTAGCTCTAGCGAAGCGAAAAGTGATGAATATCGTCAGTTTTGGCAGCGATTGAACGCGGGTGAGTTTATTTCAGATGAATTTAAGCGGTTTGGAAAAAATGGTAAAGAAGTGTGGATACAAGCCACCTACAATCCTGTTTTAGACTCTCAGGGGCAAGTGATTAAAGTGGTTAAATTTGCCACAGAGATCACAATGCAAAAATTAAAGGCAGCCGAAGCAGCTGGACAAGTTGCGGCTATAAATAAATCGCAAGCAGTAATCGAGTTTGACTTAGATGGCACAGTGATTAATGCCAACGATAACTTTTTAGCCACGTTTGGCTACCAACTTAATGAAATACAAGGTAAGCACCATCGCTTATTTGTTGCACCTGAATATGCAAATAGTACAGATTATCAAACTTTCTGGGCCAAACTTGGGCGGGGTGAATACGACCGAGGAGAGTATTTACGTTTTGATAAACAAGGCAGAGAAATTTGGATTAGTGCTTCTTATAACCCTATTTATGATATGGATGGCCGAATATTAAAAATTGTTAAATATGCCACAGATATAACTGAGCAGAAAGAGCTAGAACGAACTTCTAAAAAAACTGCCGACTTAGCCAACGCCTTAAAGGTATGCCAAGCCAATGTGATGATGGCTGATAATGACTTAAACATTATTTTTGCCAACGAACAAGTTAAGCAAATGCTAAAAGCACGCGAAAGAGATTTGCAATCGGTATTACCTAACTTTGCTGTAAGTGATTTAATCGGCACATGTGTTGATGATTTTCATCAACATCCGGCGCATCAGCGCGAGCTATTAAAAAAATTAGATGCGCCCCATAAAGCGACACTCAAATTAGCTGGTCTTATTTTTGATTTAATTGCTTCGCCATGGTTTAACGAAGAAGGAGAACGCTTGGGAACAATTGTTGAGTGGCAAGATATTACTGATGAAGTATTTAAGGCCGATGCAGAGCGTGCCAGAGCACAGGAGAACTTACGTGTTCGCCGAGCGTTAGACACTGTAGCAACAAACACTATGATTGCAGATGCATCGAATGTGATTGTTTATATGAATGACGCGGTGAAAAATATGATGAGCAATGCTCAAAATGATATACGCATTGATTTACCTAACTTTGATAGCAAAAATCTACTGAATCAAAATATTGATATATTTCATAAAAATCCAGCCCATCAGCAAAATATGTTGGCTAAGTTAACGGATACCTACAGCACTGAAATTAAAGTGGGTGGCAGAACCTTTGGCTTAGTTGCTAACCCAATTATTACGCCAGACGATGAGCGAATTGGAACTGTAGTTGAATGGGAAGACAGAACAGCAGAAGTAGCTATAGAAAAAGAGGTTGCTCAGCTGGTCAGTGCCGCAAGTAAAGGGGAGCTAAATAGCCGTTTGGTTGAGCAAGGAAAAGATGGCTTTTTCCTACGTTTAGCTCAGGGTCTTAATAGTTTAGTTAAAGTGGTTGACGATGCGGTAACTGATACTGGCAATATGCTCGATGCCATGGCTACTGGTGATTTATCTAAACGGATTGAAAAGGAATACCAAGGCTCGTTTGAAAAACTGAAAACAGATGCAAATGCAACAGCAGATAAACTAACCGAGGTTATTAATCGAATTAACTCATCAGCCACATTGGTGGCTAGTGGAGCTGAAGAAATTTCACAAGGTAATGCTGATTTAAGCCAGCGTACAGAAGAGCAGGCATCATCATTAGAAGAAACAGCTTCTAGTATGGAAGAGATGACCAGTACGGTACGTCAAAATGCTGATAATGCCAAGGTAGCTAATGACTTAGCTGAAGAAACCTGTGATAAAGCAATTCAAGGTGGTGAGGTTGTTAATAAGGCCGTAACCAGTATGTCGGCTATTAACGAATCGAGTAAAAAAATTGCTGACATTATTGGTGTTATAGACGAAATAGCATTCCAAACAAACCTATTAGCGCTCAATGCTGCTGTAGAAGCTGCAAGAGCAGGTGAGCAAGGTCGAGGTTTTGCGGTTGTTGCAGGTGAAGTGCGTAACTTAGCTCAGCGCTCAGCTGGTGCAGCTAAAGAAATTAAAGAGTTAATTAGAGATAGTGTTGGTAAAGTTGCTGATGGTAGCGCTCTTGTAAATGAATCAGGTGTGACGTTACAAGAGATTGTGGTATCGGTGAAACGTGTGACACAAATGATAGCTGATATAACTCAGGCCTCTGAAGAGCAAAGCGCAGGAATTGAGCAAGTAAATAAAGCTGTATCGCAAATGGATGAAATGACCCAGCAAAATGCGGCATTAGTTGAAGAGGCATCGGCTGCAGGTGAGTCTATGGCAGAGCAGGCTAATGAAATGCGCCGTTTACTGCACTTCTTTTCTCTAGGGCAGCAAGATATGGCGGTGGTATCGCCCACTATTCGCACCCCTGAAATAACGCATAAGCAACAAAATAGCTTCGTTAATAATAAGAGCAAAGGTGAAAACTTTGTAGACTCAGCTGAAGAGTGGGAGGAGTTTTAACCCTGTTTTAGATGGTTCACACACAGAAGTAGTGTGAATCTATCTTTATATTTATTTGAGAGTACATAATGAAAGAGTTTTTATTAACGGATAGCGATTTTAAGGAAGTGGCTCATTTAGTGTATAACGCCTGTGGTATTGTGCTTGGGGAGCATAAGCGCGAAATGGTTTACTCACGATTAGCAAGGCGAATTCGTGAGCGTAAATTAACAAACTTCTCTAGTTACCTTGATTACTTAAAAAATCATAAGGAGCAGGAGTTTGATGCATTTATTAACGCCATTACTACCAATTTAACCTCTTTTTTTCGTGAAATTCATCACTTTGAGTTTATAAAAGAGCAGTTTATTCCTGCGATGCTAAAAGCAAATAAGCATAATAAACGCGTTCGTATTTGGTCTGCAGGTTGCTCTACCGGCGAAGAGCCCTACAGTTTAGCTATGACCTTACAAGGGGCTTTTCCAAGTGATTGGGATGTGAAAATTTTAGCAACTGATCTTGATTCTAATGTACTAGCTAAAGCCCAGAGCGGTATTTATACTGCGGCAAATGTGAATGGACTGGATGATGCATTGCTCAAGCGCTGGTTTTTAACCAGCAAAGACGGGCAAAGTTATAAGGTGAAACCTAAGCTACAGCAATGTATTTCATTTAAGCGTTTAAACTTACTCCAAGATTGGCCGATGAAAGGCCCATTTGATTTGATCTTGTGTAGAAATGTAGTGATTTACTTTGATAAAGAGACAAAGGATCAGCTTTTTAACCGTTATGCCGATATTTTAAATAACCAAGGTTATTTATTTTTAGGGCATTCAGAAACCATGGGAAAAGAGCATGTCTTATTTAAAAACTTAGGGAAAACCATGTATCAGAAAGTAGCTCATGCAAACACAATTTAAGCCGGTATTAGCGGGATTTGAGCATATTAAACGCTATTGGGATGCCACGCGAGAGCGTGTGGTCGCTAAGGTATTGCCAGGTGAATTTTATGTTTCTAAAAACGATGAGCTGATCACCACAGTGCTCGGGTCGTGCATTGCTGCTTGTGTTTACGACGATAAGCTAGGTATTGGCGGGATTAATCACTTTATGCTACCCATTCAAAAAGGTGAGCGAATTGACCAAGCGCATAGTTTAAGTTGTCGTTATGGTAACTGGGCTATGGAATATTTAATTAATGAAGTGCTTAAAAATGGCGCTTCCCGGGCAAACTTAAAAGTAAAACTGTTTGGGGGAGGCAAAATAATTAGCGCAATGACAGATATTGGTATTGGCAATATCAGTTTTGCCAATGCATATATAGCAGAAGAAGCGCTAAACTTAGTGGCGCATGATATGGGCGGACCCTGGCCGCGTAAAATATTTTTTAATCCTCATAATGGAAAAGTACAGGTTAAAAAGCTAAGAAACTTACACAATAACACTATTGAAAAACGTGAAGTGCGTTACTTGCATAATCTTGAACAGCAAACCAAAGCCACGGATATAGAACTGTTTTAAGGATGGCTATGATTAGAGTATTAATAATTGATGATTCGGCACTGATCAGGCAATTACTGACAGAGATACTGCAACAGGCAAAAGATATTGTGGTAGTGGGCTGTGCACAAGACCCATACGAAGCCAGAGAGATGATCAAAAAGCATAATCCGGATGTACTAACACTGGATGTTGAAATGCCAAAAATGGACGGCATTAGCTTTTTAAAAAACTTAATGCGCTTACGCCCTATGCCCGTAGTAATGATTTCCACTCTTACTCAAAAAGGCTCACCTATAACCCTAGAAGCGCTTGAACTAGGGGCGGTTGATTTTATTGCAAAACCAACGGTCAACGTTAAACAACAGATGAGTCAATATGCTGATATTGTTCAGCAAAAAGTCAGGGTAGCGGCTAGTGCACGGGTTCGAGGCTACAAAAAAACTAGTACTGTAGCAGAGCCTATACCCACCAATGCCGAATTTTTAATAAATAAAGTGATTGCAATCGGTGCATCAACAGGGGGAACCGAGGCGATAAAAGAAGTGCTTATACGTATGCCCAAAAATTGCCCTCCTATTGTAATAACGCAGCATATCCCTCCCGTATTTAGCACCTCATTTGCAGAGCGGATGCAGCGTACTTGTACTATTAACGTAAAGGAAGCTCAGCAAGGCGATAAACTGGTAGCAGGTTGCGCTTATATAGCTCCGGGTGGACTTCATTTACGAATTAGTAAACAAGGTAGTGCTTTGCATTGTCAGCTTGATGATGGAGAGACGGTTAATAGGCATAAACCCGCGGTGGATGTTTTATTTAACTCATTACTTGAAATAGGTGCAAAGCATATTGTTGCCACACTATTAACCGGTATGGGAAGTGATGGTGCAAAAGGATTGCTCGCATTAAAGCAACAAGGTGCATACACACTTGCGCAAGATGAGTATTCGTCTGTGGTATGGGGTATGCCCAAAGCTGCTATTGATATGGGGGCAGCAAATGAAGTCGTACCGCTGGAGAAAATGACCCAGCGGTTATTAAATCAAGTAATAAAAAGTAAAACTTAGTTGATCACCCAAGGCTGTGAAAACCAATAATAACTGCCGGTTTGTTTTATTGATGGAGCCGTGCAGTTAAAGCGAGAGCGGCCTTTATTAAGCTGTTTTGGCGATGTTACCTCAACTGTATTATCGTCTAACCAATTTAAATTAGCTTGACCAACGCTTGACACATAACAGGCAAATTGACTCTTATGAAAGTCATTTGTCTCAAGTTTTATTGTGAGTGACGGTGGATTTTGTGAAGTGACACTATCTTTATAGGTTAGCTTATTAATGGTAAAGGCAGTTGAATTTATCTTGGTAATTAACGTCTCTAGCTTGCTATAAAAACCTGAAGCTGGGAAGCGCGGTAAGCGACTAAAGTTAGAGTGTTGATTAACGGCTCCTGAGTGCTGGCCAATACCAATAAAGCCTAGTTCTGTAACGAGTGCTTGCAGTTGGTTGTTAAACTCTCCGTATGGGTAGGCAAGATATTTATAATCGTGACCTATTTCCTCTTTAATACGTTGTTGTGAACTAAGAATGTCTTTTTTAGTGCGTTCGCGCCATTGGCTAGGCGTTTCATTCTCGCGCTTTTTATGTAGGTAGTTATGCTCGGCACTATGATTAGTAATGAGCGCTCCTTTTTTGGCAAGCTCCCTGAGCTTATCCCACCCCATAACATAACCCGCTTGTTCATCAATGAGTTTTGGGTTTACGAAAATAGTGTACGGGTAGCCAAACTTCTCAAGAATAGGAGCTGCTTGATCGTAATTATTGTTGTAACCATCATCAAAGGTAATCGCGATTGTTTTGTGCTCTAAAGCCTTACCTTGTTGTAATGTACTAATCAGCTCATTTAATGGAATAACGTTAAAGTTATGCTCTTTTAAATAATTTAAGTGTTTTGTAAAAGTGTTGGCACTCACGCTGGTGACAGCGGGAAGGGTTTCACTGACGTGATGATACTGTAGAATAACAGCTGCTTGCGCGCGTAAAGAACCACAAATCAGGAATAATAATACTAAATGAAACAATTTCTTATACATAATAAAGCACACCATAAAAGCTTGTTGTTGTTAGCCGGTCCGATGATATTATCAAATATTACCGTCCCGTTGTTAGGAATTGTTGATACGGCAGTGATCGGTCATTTGGGGAGTGCGCATTATTTAGCGGGAATAGCCTTAGGCTCTACTGTGATCTCCATTTTATTTTGGCTTGCTGGTTTTTTGAGAATGAGTACCACTGGGCTGGTGGCTCAGGCTTATGGTAAAAATGATTTAACTCAGCTTGCAGCCTTACTTAAACGCAGTTTATTGTTAGCCACTTCGGTTGCCTTACTCCTTATTTTACTGTCACCCCTTATAAAACATGCTATTGCGTATTTATCAGCTGCCAATAGCGATGTGCTCAATGAAGCCTATCGGTATTTTAGTATTCGTATTTATAGCGCCCCTGCAGCGCTATGCAACTTAGTTTTACTAGGCTGGATGTTGGGCGTGCACTATGGGCGAGGGCCATTTTATTTACTGTTAGTCACTAACATTACTAATATTGTACTCGATATTTATTTTGTAGTGTACCTTGATTGGGCGGTTGCTGGGGCTGCGTGGGCATCACTTATTGCTGACTATATCGCGCTTGCATTTGCTTTATTGTTGGTGGTTCAACTTGCTAAAAAGCATGGTATAAGTTTGGCTGTAGCAAATTGGTTAAGTGTGGAGAAAATGGCAGCACTACTGAGCTTAAACCGCGATATTTTTATTCGCTCTTTAGTGCTGCAGTTATGCTTTAGCTTTATGACCTTTTATGCTGCTCGCCTAGGTGAAACCACACTGGCCGCCAATGCCGTCTTACTCAACTTTTTAATGTTAGTTAGCTTTGCACTTGATGGAATTGCCTATGCAAGTGAGGCCAAAGTGGGTCAAGCTAAAGGTCAACAAAGTGTTGAAAAGATAAGGCTATGGGTAAAAATCAGTGTATTTTGGGGCATGTTATTTGGCATTTTATATAGTGTGTTTTTTATAGTATTTGGCAGTAGTATTATTAAGCTATTAACGAATGTACCAGAGGTTATTGACGAGGCCATTCACTACTTACCTTGGGTAATTGCATTGCCTATTTTAGCTATGAGCTGTTTTTTGTTCGATGGTATTTTTGTTGGCCTGACCCGCGCTAAAGCGATGCGAAATAGTATGTTGCTTTCAGCAGTTGTAGGCTTTTTTGGGGTGTTTTGGCTATTTCAGGATTGGCAAAATAATGGGTTATGGTTAGCTATGAGTTGTTTTATGCTTATGCGAGGCGTTACGCTTATCGTTAAATATCAACAATTAAAAGCTAACAATCAATTACTTAAATAAGCGAATTGATATAAACCGTTACTTCCAAAGGTCGGGGTCGTTATTTTTGGAAGGGATATTTTTTAATACTTGAGAAAAGCGGTTAGCAAAAATACCCGCATAGCCCCAAAAAGCAAAAAATAAAGCGGGGGCTAAAATAACCAAGCCGATAACTTGCAAACTGTAATGGCTGTAATAGCCCACAGCGATAAATATCACGGCTAGCACAAACAGTGCTAGCCCGCGAAAAAAGCGCTTTAAACTCAACTTAGGGTCGCTCCCTAAGCAGTAAATAAGTGGCTTTAGCATAATGAATTAATGCTTAGTAGTAAGAATGCTCGCCTGCTTCATGATCGGTAATGTCAGACACACCGGTGATTTCATCAAACTTAGCAATCATTTCTTTTTCAATGCCTTCTTTTAGTGTGACATCGATCATAGAACACCCATTACAACCACCACCAAACTGAAGTACAGCAACACCAGCTGCAGTGATCTCTACCAAGCTAACTTGGCCGCCATGGTTGGCAAGTTGTGGGTTTACTTCAGTTTCTAGCATGTGCTGCACACGCTCATTCAAGCTGGCATCTTCACCTAGTTTACGTGCTTTAGCATTAGGTGCTTTAAGAGTTAACTGTGTGCCCATTTTGTCGGTAACAAAATCAATTTCAGCTTCGGCTAAAAAAGGCGCGCTTTCAGCATCAACAACCGCATCAAAGCCGTTAAAATTTAGGCGAATATCGCTCTCTTCTACCGCGTCTTCTGGACAATAAGAAACACCACATTCAGCTTGTGATGTACCAGGGTTAACAACAAACACACGAATATTCGTTTGTTGAGATTGATCTGCTAATAGCTTAGCAAAATGCGCTTGCGCTGTTTCGGAAATAGAAATCATAATACCGTCTATACTTGACTAAATTACTCGGATACTGCATATCATACTCCGCTCATCGTGTTGCGGCTAGTGTTGAGCGTAAAAAGTTGGCATCTATTTTAAGCAATGGTAGCGTGCAATTAACAAACATTTTTAGAGTGATTTATATGCGCTTCATATTAACAATAATGGTGGTGCTGGCCAGTTTTTCAAGTATGGCAAAGCCCCTGTCTTATTATTTTGCGCAACAGGTTGAATTCGATTCTACCATACCAACACCACAAGAGGTGCTGGGTTATCAAGTGGGTGAGTGGCATGTGAGACATGACCAACTTGTTCGCTACATGGAAATTTTAGCTCAAAAAAGCGATCGAATTAATTTTGAAGTAATAGGTCGTACTCATGAGCAGCGCCCGTTAGTTATGCTAACGATTACTGCGGCTAACAAATTAAAAAATATAGAAAAAACTCGCCAAGCGCACTTAGCTCGCCTAAATAATTCAAACAATAAAACAGCGGAGCAGCCAAGTGTTGTATGGATGGGTTACAGTGTTCATGGGAATGAATCATCAGGTAGTAATGCAGCTTTACTAGTCGCTTATTATTTAGCGGCAGCGCAAGGGGATGAAATAAATGAGCTACTTAACAACACGGTTATTTTACTCGACCCGTCGCTTAACCCAGACGGCTTAGCACGTTTCGCAAATTGGGCTAATAGTAATCGTGGAATGAACTTATCGTCAGATCCGCAAACCCGAGAGCATGTAGAGAGCTGGCCAAGCAGTCGAACAAACCATTATTGGTTTGATTTAAACCGTGATTGGTTGCTGTTACAGCACCCAGAGTCGCGCGCAAGGATTGCTAAGTTTCATTATTGGAAGCCTAATATTTTAACTGACTTTCATGAAATGGGGCCAAATAGTAGCTACTTTTTTCAACCGGGTATCCCAAGTCGTAAACACCCAATTACCCCTGAAGAAAATGTAAGTCTAACTAAAGCGATTGCAAATTATCACGCTAAAACATTAGATGAAAACAACGCGTTATACTTCACCGAAGAAAGCTTTGATGACTTTTATTATGGTAAAGGCTCTACCTACCCCGATGTAAATGGTGGTGTGGGTATTTTATTTGAACAAGCAAGTTCTCGTGGCCATATTCAAGAAACGATCAATGGCCCGCTAACTTTTGCGTTTACGATTAAAAACCAACTGTTAACGAGCTTATCAACGTTTAAAGCGGCGATTGATAACCGCCAAGCTTTGCTAGAGTACCAAGCTAACTTTTATAACAAAGCAGTTGAGCTTGCCAAAGATGAAGACTATCAGGGCTATATTGTTCAAGCAGATGAAGATCATACCCGTACTAACGATTTTTTAAGCATACTTAAACAACATCAAATTAATGCCTACTCAGTGAAAGAAGGGCTAAAAGCTGAAGGTAAAAACTTTACCGCTAATAGTTATTTTGTGCCGCTTGCGCAACCACAATATCGATTAGTTAAAGCTATTTTTAGTGAGCAACAAAACTTTGCCGATAACACCTTTTACGATGTGTCGGGTTGGACATTAGCGCATGCGTTTAATTTACCATTTGCTAAAGTAAACAGCCGCTGGGGATTAGAGGTAGAAAAAACAGCTTGGCAAAAACCAAAGCAGCCAGAGTTAGCGTCACTGACTAAAAATTACGCCTATGGATTTGCATGGAATGACATGCAAGCTCCCAAAATGCTCAATAGTCTGTTACAGCAAGGCATTAAAGCTCGTGTTGCATTAAAACCATTAACAGCAGTATCAACCAATGCAGAAGTAAACTTTGACGCAGGTAGCATTATTATTCCAGCAGGACTTCAAACTGACACCAACTGGGTGACAAAGTTAAACCAAGCACAAAGCCAGTTTGGGATTGAAGTTAAACCAATTACTACCGGTTTAACTAGTAAAGGTGCTGATTTAGGGTCTCGCTCTATGGCTATGGTTTCTGCACCTAAGGTGTTATTGGTTGGTGGTAAAGGCGTGAGCCAATATGAAGCGGGTGAAGTGTGGTACTACCTAGACCGTTTTGTGGGTGTAGCGCCAACCATTGTTGAAATGGAGCGTTTAGCGTCTTTAGAGCTCAGTAATTACAGCAATATTGTGTTGCCACATGGTAATTATTCTACTTTATCTGATTCCGATAAAGTTGCTATAAAAAGCTGGGTAAGGAAAGGTGGTGTTATTTGGGGGCACAAAGGCGGAGCTAAGTTTTTAGCCGATCAACAGCTATTAAAAGCAAGCTACTTATCGCGTAGAGATGTGGCTAGTGCATTTGATACTCAAGGTTTAAAGTATGCAGACAAAGACCACCTAGCAGGTCGTCAGCGAATTGCAGGTGCGATATTTAATACCAAGGTAGATACAACTCACCCACTAATGTTTTCATTTAAGCGTGACACACTACCCGTATTTAAAAATAGTACTTGGCTACTTGAAGCCTCACAAGCACCATTTGTAAATATACTTACCTATACACAGCAGCCGCTACTTGCTGGTTTTACTGATGCAATAAATGTAGAGCAAGTGGCTGGTGGGGCAGCGTTAATGGCACACTCTTATGGTCGAGGTAGTGTTATTGCGATGACAGATAACCCTGTATTTAGAGGGTACTGGTATGGTACCAGCCGATTATTAAGTAATGCTTTATTTTTTGGTCACACCTTTCGCGTGAGTGGAAACTAACACGCCCTAAAGTGGCGTTAAGCACGTGGTAAATGCCCATACGTGTTTAGCGCCGGCTTCTTTTAACGATAAGGTGGCTGCATTAAGAGTTGCTCCTGTAGTCATAATATCATCGATAATTACTACCGTTTTTCCCTCTAAATTAATTTTGCATGAAAAAGCCTGCTGTAAATTTTTAACTCTTTTAGCTTTGCTTAATTGTGATTGTGCCGAGGTGTGTTTATGGCGAAGCAACGCATTATTTAATACTTTATTTGACCCTAAACAGGGCTGCCATACTTGGGTGACTTGATTAAACCCACGCGTTAAAAAGCGCGCTTTATGTAAAGGTAAAATTATAAATGCATCAACAGCGGCAGGGTGTTTAGTCATAAAAACCCTAAGTTGTTTTTTTATGACTTGCTGTAGTGCTTTTTTATAATGGATTTGATTATTAAATTTAAGCTGCTTTAACCATAAATCAAAAGGGGGCTGGTAAAAAGCACAGGCAAACAGCTTTTCAAAGTTGCAGTTAGGAAACATTTCTACAATATCAGGGCGGTAAAATAAATTGTCATGCTCGGCCAAATCTAGCAATGGCAAGTCATCTAAACAAAATTGACACAGTCCCATTGAGCTATGAATCTGACTTTGACATAACACACAGTAAGAGGGGAATAGCCAATCACTTAGGCTGAGTTTCATTCGCTGATGATCCTCATTACAAACTCCTTTTAAAGCGCTATCATAGAACTCAAGTTTGGTTAAGGTTAGGCAAATATGCAAAATGAATGTGTGTTGTTACATGGTTGGGGAATGAGCCAAGGTGTGTGGCAGTTAATAAAACCAGAATTAGAGTTTTTATATTCAGGTAAAGTGCGCTGTTTGGATTTACCCGGTTATGGTGATAATAACGCCTCTTTAAGCCCATATACATTACACGATGCTGCAAAGCAGGTGAGTGAGCAGTTAAAGCCACAGTCGGTACTAATAGGGTGGTCTTTAGGTGGGTTGTTTGCTATTTATATTGCCAAACATTGGCCAGAAAAAGTATCAAAAGTCATTTTAGTTGCCTCAACGCCCTTTTTTGCAGAGCAATTACCATGGGCCGGCATTAAGCCGAAAGTATTAACACAGTTCAAAGAGCAGTTGTTGCAAGAGCGTTCAAAAACGATAGAGCGCTTTTTAGCAATTCAGGCAATGGGCAGTGAGTCGGCTCGCGATGATGTAAAACAGTTAAAGCAGTTATTGAGTCAGTCACCGCCTCCGAATAACGAGGCTTTAAGTGCTGGGCTAGACATATTGCAAAATGAAGATTTACGCGAATTATTTGCTCAATGCCCAGTGACTATTCGCGGCATTTTTGGACGCTTAGACTCTCTCGTTCCTTATCGGGCCATTGAGAAAATGGTGGTACTTAATGCTGACTTTGAGTACGAAGTGATAGACAAAGCATCACATGCGCCTTTTATTTCTCATAAAAGTGAATTTTTATCTGCCGTTAAATCAATGCTTTGAAGCAAAGCCATGATTACTGCGGTTTAAAGCTTTATTTTGCGTGATTTTTGAGCGATAATTAAACAATATTTATTTGCTGGAGGTTATTATTATGCCAATAGGATCTGTATTCAATAGTGGTGTTGAAGGGTTTAATAGAGCCAGCCAAGGAATTGAAAAAGCCAGCGCTGAGATTAATCGTGCCAGCATAGAGCAGCAAGACGACTCTCAACTAGCGCAGCAACGTCAATTAACGGCCGCTCGCCCTGAAGAAGCAGTCACCGCGCCAGTATCTCAACCTGCACGAATTGATGATGCGTTAGTAAACTTAAAAGTTGAAGAGTTTAATGCTAAGGCAAATACGCAATCTATCCAAACTGCAGATGATGTATTAGGCACTTTAGTTGATATTAAAGTGTAATTTCTCATGAATATCGTCACGCCGTTTCCGTCTATTAATATAAACACCGCAAATGTTTATACGGAGACTGCTCGGCGTGACAACCAGCTACGTGAAGTCATTCCCCCAGCCGCTGCGAACACCGCTGGTAGCACCGAAAACAAAGCTCAAAGTGATGCAGAAAAAGCCAAACTGCCAGGAAATAGCGACAGCTCAACCTACAATGCGAGTGGCAAAATTGCAGACGATAAAACGATTGCGCAACGCGAAGGCAATGCAGATAGCGATCAAGATAATGCCGAGCAAGAAAAACAACAAGCTGCAGAAGAAGTTAGTGAGCAAGAAGAACTGCAACTTGAGCAAGATTTACAGCAAATTAAAGAACTTAAAGCGCGCGACACTGAAGTACGAACACATGAGCAAGCGCATGCCGCTGTGGGTGGACAATATGCGGGCTCTCCTAGCTACGAATATCAAAGAGGGCCCGATGGTACTAACTATGCGGTAGGTGGTGAAGTACCGATAGATGTTGGGGTTATCAATGGCGACCCTCAAGCAACTATTGATAAAATGCAAACGGTACGTGCTGCAGCACTCGCGCCGGCTGAGCCTTCAGGTGCCGATAGGGCAATTGCGGCAGATGCCACTCAAAAGATAGCCGCAGCACAAGCTGAGTTAGCTTCAGCTGATGACGAAGATAGCAGCGAAGATAAAAGCAGAGTCAGTGCGTCGTTTTCTAACAGTGAAAGTTCAGAAGTTAAAACTGCTAAAAGCGAAGAGCAATCGCGTGATGTTGAAGTAGAAGCGCGTGCTGGGCGCATTGCTAGTTTTTATCAACTGGCCACATCACCTGCGACTCAAAGTCAATTCTCAGCACAAATTTAAACTAAACCTTATATTTAATAGCCATAAAAAAACCGCCTAAGCGGTTTTTTTATGGGGTCATTTTACTTTTTCACTTTCGCATTGGCAAAGGCATCAGCAAACGCATTTCCCATCATGGCATTGCCTGTGTCGCGCTTAGGTTTGGGCGCTCGCGATTGGTTTGCATTGTTGCCACGTGGCTTTTGCACCGCCGCAGGGGCAGCTTTATTGCTAGTGTCTATCTCGTCATCTAGGCGCATGGTAAAGCTAATACGTTTACGTGCAGCGTCAACTTCAACCACTTTCACTTTAACAATGTCACCAGCTTTAACTACTTCTCGTGGGTCTGAAATAAACTTATTAGTAATAGCCGAAATATGCACTAGTCCATCTTGATGTACGCCAACATCCACAAATGCGCCAAAATTAGCTACGTTCGATACCACGCCTTCTAAAATCATTCCTGGTTTTAAATCACTAATTTTTTCAACGCCTGCTTTAAACTCAGCAGTTTTAAATTCAGGGCGCGGATCGCGACCCGGCTTATCAAGTTCGCTAATAATATCGGTCACGGTAGGCAGACCAAATTTATCGTCAATATAGTCATTTGCAGCGAGCTTATTTAAAAACTCTTTGTTACCAATGAGGCTATTTACGTCTACCTGATTGTGCTCACAAATACGCTTAACGATAGGGTATGCTTCAGGGTGAACTGATGAGTTGTCTAGTGGAACGCTGCCATTATTAATGCGTAAAAAGCCGGCTGCTTGTTCAAATGCTTTTGGCCCTAAGCGCTCTACTTTTTTCAACTGACTACGTTTTGTAAATGACCCATTTGTATCACGGTAGCTTACAATATTTTGCGCTAAGGTTTTGTTTAAACCAGAAACACGTGCAAGCAAAGGTACAGAGGCCATATTTAAATCAACACCCACACTGTTTACACAGTCTTCTACCACTGAGATTAGGCTTTGTCCTAGTTGGCTTTGTGATACATCATGTTGATATTGGCCTACACCAATAGACTTAGGCTCTATTTTAACCAGCTCAGCCAATGGATCTTGAAGGCGACGTGCAATAGACACGGCACCGCGTAAAGATACATCTAAATCTGGAAATTCATTAGCAGCAAACTCAGAAGCAGAGTAAACCGAAGCGCCGGCCTCACTGACCATGATTTTATTTAGTTTAAGCTCGGTATTGGCTTTGATAAGTTCGCCAACTAGTTTATCTGATTCGCGAGAAGCGGTACCGTTACCAATCGCAATGAGCTCAATTTTATGCTGGCGACATAATTGCTCGAGCGTGCGTAATGATTTATCCCAATGATTTTGTGGTGCGTGTGGGAAAATCGTTTGGGTAGCAAGCAGTTTACCTGTGCTATCAACCACGGCAATTTTACAACCAGTACGTAAACCAGGATCTAAGCCTAACGTAGTACGAGGGCCAGCAGGGGCTGCCATTAATAAGTCTTTTAAGTTTTTAGCAAATACATCAATGGCACCGGTTTCGGCTTTTTCACGCATTGCGGCTAAAAATTCATTTTCTAAATGTAATCCAAGCTTAATTTTCCACGCCCATTGCACTACAGTTAATAACCAAGCGCTGGCAGGTTTGTTTTTAATATCTAGGCGGTAATGATCGCTGATCATTTGTGCACACAATTGCGCTGGGTTTTCAGCGCTCGGCTCAGGATTAATAGTTAACTGTAAAATACCTTCATTACGTGCTCTTAGCATGGCTAATGCACGATGCGAGGGGACTTTTTTTAATGGTTCTTGATGTTCAAAGTAGTCTCGGTATTTAGCCCCCGCTTGTTCTTGACCATCAATAAGTTTGCTTTCAATCGCTCCATTTTGACTAATATGACTTCTAAATTTAGCGAGTAATTTAGCGTCTTCAGCAAAGCGCTCCATCAAAATAAACTTAGCACCATCAAGCGCTGCTTTAGTATCGACAATCGCTTTTTCGGCATTAATAAATTTTGCAGCCTCAGCGTCTGGGTCAAGCATTGGATCGTTAAATAATGCATCAGCTAGCGGTTTTAAACCAGCTTCAATAGCTATTTGACCTTTAGTGCGGCGCTTTGCTTTATAAGGCAAATATAAGTCTTCTAGTTCGGTTTTACTTTGTGCAGCTTTAATATCAGCCGCTAATTCAGCACTAAGCTTATTTTGTGATTCTATCGTCGACAGGATAAAACCACGACGCTCTTCAAGTTCACGTAAATAAGATAAACGTTGTTCTAGAAGGCGTAGTTGGGTGTCATCTAATCCACCGGTCACTTCTTTTCTGTAACGGGCAATAAAGGGGACGGTTGCGCCTTCATCAAGTAACTTTGTTGCTGCAACCACTTGTTGCTGCTGTGCATTTAGCTCCGTTGCTAAACGTGCAGAGATATCGCTCATGCAAAAACCTTTTAATACAAAAAATAAGACCAGCTAAAAAGTTAACTGATGCGTCAATGTCTTGAATAATATCACAGGGGAGGGTAATAAAAAGCTCTTAAAGCAAGCTATTTTACTTGCTTTAAGATGCCATTGCTGGGGCAATAAAAAGCGGATTTAGTGAGGGTGCTCTACACTTTCGAGTACTTCACTAAATGTGTGCGCTATTGGGCTAATATGAACAGGAATTTGCAGCTTACGTGCTATATCGCGTGCTGAAATTAAACCACTTATTTCATTATTAGCCGCAGTAACTAATATAAACATAGCACCATGATGTTCCATAGTTTGCAGTGCATCACCGATACATGAGTAGCTTAAGCTTTTCATACTTACACCCATTAAGTTACTCAGCGGTGTCATTAAATAGCGTAAGCTAATTTCACTACGAGGCAAGCCTAAACGCTGCGATAAAATCATGATTTTTGAGCTTTGTAAATCTGCACTTGCGACAATACCAATTAGCTTTTGATGCTCATCAGTTACTAAAATAAAATCAGAAGGCTGAGTATTTAGTTGTTTTGATGCTTGTTCAATGGTTGTATCAAACGCTGCGCGCATAGGACTTGTTTGAGTAAAGCTAGTTACTATACGTGTTGCTGGAGAGGTTAAATCAATCACAGCCTCATTAGTAAAAGTATCAGCAATAGTACCATGAGAAATATCTTGGGTACGGAGTTCTTTAAAGTTAGACATAATATCCACCTAAATAAATAGTTATACAAATTTAATAATGTTTAAAAGCAAGTTATTAAATTAAATAACGGGTGGCGCTCGCGGGTTTGCATGACTGTAGGCAGTGGCTAAAAATCGACTTTCATAATGAAAGAAAAACGCTAAAGGAAGTGGTTGGATTTCTCTAAGCGCAATAACACCAACATGAGAATCTAAATCGGTGTCGAGGTTTGCTTGGTCAGGGGAGTCACAAACAATAAATTCAGCTGGAGCAAAACCAGCATCAAGTTTGTTATTTTTAGGTGCGCCATGTAATGTCAAACTCACACTCATAAAGAGTGCAAACACGAGAGCATTTTGTAATATGCGCGCTGTTATGTTTGACATAATGGTGACCTTAATTAACTACTCTCAAGTTAATACAACATTACTTGAGTAACTTTAGTTATAGCTTACTCAGATAATATAAACAATAAAAAGTTAATATGATCTGAATCAAAACTAAGCGCTGTCATTTTTGATAGGTAATGTTATTTACGTACCACTGCTTAGCACCTTGCGGAGTCATGACCTCAAAATCATCGTCTACTTGTTTTTTTAATAGCGCTCGAGCCATTGGTGAATCGATAGAAATATAGTCGTTGCGATCATAAATTTCATCGGGGCCGACAATTCTAAAATTTTTACACTCACCGGCCTCGTTTTCTATTTCTACCCACGCTCCAAAAAAAACTTTGCCGTCTTGTACGGGTGAGTAGTCAACAATTTTTAAATCGGGGATGCGTTTTCGTAAATAGCGAACACGACGGTCAATTTGACGTAGTAAACGTTTGTTGTACTGATAGTCTGCGTTTTCAGAGCGATCACCTAGGCTAGCAGCCCAACTCACAATTTTAGTCACTTCTGGACGTTTTTCATTCCAAAGATGATCATGTTCTTGCTGCAATTGTAAATAACCTTCGCGAGTAATTAAGTTTGTTTTCACGCTGAGTTCTTGTTTAATCTTCATGAGTGGCAAGGTATTAAAATAAAGGCAGCTTGTCGAGATAAAATAGCTATCAATGAATTTGAAATGTTCAGTAACAATCTAAGCACTTAATTAGTTTTTTATTATTAAGTTTTTCATTTATATTAACGATTAATAAATTATAAAAATAAGCAACAGATTATGGGACAAGAGACAGTAAAAGTATTGGTGGTTGATGACGATAAACGTTTGCGTAGTTTGCTGGAACGTTATTTGGTAGAGCAAGGGTTTATTGTGAGAACAGCTGCTGATTCAGAGCAAATGGATAGACTAATTGAGCGTGAAAACTTTCATCTAATGGTGCTTGATTTAATGCTGCCCGGCGAAGATGGGCTTTCTATTTGCAGACGTTTACGCCAAAAAGAAAACCAAATTCCTATTGTTATGCTGACCGCCAAAGGCGATGAAGTAGACCGCATTATTGGCCTAGAACTCGGCGCTGACGATTATATTCCGAAACCGTTTAATCCTCGCGAGCTATTAGCGCGCATAAAAGCCATTTTACGTCGCCAATCAAAAGAAGTACCAGGGGCGCCTTCAGCTGAGGAGAACTTAATTGCGTTTGGTAAATTTACCCTAAATTTAGCCACCCGCGAAATGAGTGAAGGCGATAACACGGTGTCACTCACCAGTGGTGAATTTGCGGTGTTAAAAGCGTTAGTGTCTCATCCGCGTGAGCCATTAAGTCGTGATAAATTAATGAACTTAGCTAGAGGGCGAGACTACAGTGCGCTTGAGCGCAGTATTGATGTTCAAGTATCACGTCTTCGTAGAATGATCGAAGTCGATGCCGCTAACCCACGCTATATTCAAACGGTATGGGGTTTAGGTTATGTATTTGTTCCTGACGGTGAAAAGTAATCATTATGGGAATGTTTCCGCGTAGTGCGTTTGGACAAACCGTATTTTTGGTTGCCGCTTTGCTGCTTATTAACCAAATAGTTTCCTACGTCACGGTAAGTTTATATGTAGTTAAACCCACCATTGAACAAGTTAATTTAATGCTGGCTAAGCAAATTAAAACCGTGTTTATTGATTGGGAAGATGGCGTTGAAGTCACCGATGAAGTCTCTGAGAAGTTTTTTGAAATAACCGGCATTGAAGTAATGACTCAGCGTGAAGCTATGCGTAATGGTTTAGGCCAAAGTCGTGAGTATTCTGGGCTATCGCGTAGTATGTCTGAGCAATTAAATGGCTTTTCTCGGGTGCGCATTAGTCAAACTGATCCGCTTATTTATTGGGTAGAAGCCCCGCAGGCGCCGGGTTATTGGGTCAAAGTGCCGCTCACCGGATTTAAAGAAAGTAACCTTGAGTTTTTAACCTTTTATCTTTCTAGTATCGGCTTTTTAAGTGTACTAGGAGGTTGGTTATTTGCCAGGCATTTGAACCGACCACTAAAAGCATTACAACAAGCTGCGATAAAAGTAGGGGTAGGCGACTTTAGTACCAAGTTACAAGAGCAAGGGTCGAGTGAGGTTATTGAGGTAACGCGCGCCTTTAATCAAATGTCGCGAGGTATTGCTGCCCTTGAAAACGACCGTCGATTACTTATGGCCGGTGTTTCTCATGATTTACGCACACCGCTTACGCGTATTCGTTTAGCCACAGAAATGATGGTTGATGAAGATGATTATTTACGTGAAGGCATTATTTACGATATTGAAGATATGAATGGCATTATCGATCAATTTATCGAATATTTGCGCCATCATAAACGTGAAGAACAAACCTGCGAAGATATTAATGCGCTCCTTGGTGAAGTCGTACAAAGTGAGCTTAAGCATCAACGTGCGATCACGTTTAAACCGAATCCTAATATTGGAAAAATTCCCATAAGTAGTGTCGCGATTAAGCGAGTAGTGACCAATATGATAGAAAATGCACTACGCTACTCAGAGGGTGATATTGAAGTACTCAGTTATTTTAATTCCAATAAAAAATATGTGGTTATTGCGGTCAACGATAGTGGTCCGGGTATTCCTGAAAGCGAGTTGGAGTCTGTGTTTGAGCCGTTTAAACAAGGTGATGCAGCTCGCGGTAGTGAAGGTAGCGGCCTAGGCCTTGCAATTATTAAGCGTATTATCGATATGCATGGCGGCAAGGTGGTGCTCTCTAATCGCCCTGAAGGTGGTTTAAGTGCGCAAATATACCTACCAATAAAGGTTACTAATCCAAGCTAATAACGCTATCTGCATGGTTGCAGATAGCGTTAATTTATTATCTAGAGTTCAGATTAACTACTAGAGGGCTTTAAAACGAATGGCTGTACCGCCACTGGTGGCCAATTTTAATGTTAGCTTATCGCTTGCGGTAACAGTGCGTTTTTCAATGCTTAAATCATAAGGATTGTTCTTCCATTCAGCGTTTTTACCGTCTTGGTAGATTTGCGCTTCAAACTGTTTATCTTTATCTAAAAAGTCGAGTTTAATCTCAATGGTGCGGGCATTTTCGTCGGTAACTGCACCTAAGTACCAATCGTTACCTGAATAGTTATCGCGCTTGCGCTCTTTGCGTGCAAATACAATAAAGTCGCCTACTTCGCCATCAAGCGCAATACTTTGCTGCCAATCGGTCGGTACGTCTTGAATGAACTGAAAAGCATCGGGTTTAGCTAAATAATTCCGTGGTAAATCGGCCGCCATTTGAATTGGGCTGTACATTACTACATACAATGCTAATTGCTTTGCTAGTGTTGTTTGTGGGCGATTTGTGTCGTCCCCTAAGCCATTAAAGCTCATATCAAAAATACCAGGGGTAAAGTCCATTGGTCCTGCCAGCATACGCGTAAAGGCAAGCATGGGAATGTGTTCTGGTGGATTGGGTGGTGTGCCCCATGCGTTAAACTCTTGACCACGCGCACCTTCACGGGCAATCCAGTTAGGGTAAGTGCGGCGCAGACCCGTGTCTTTTATTGGTTCATGTGTGTTGATGCTTAGCTTGTATTTAGCGGCAAGTTTAATGTTATGTAAGTATTCATTTACCATAAATTGGCCGTCATGCCATTCAAAGCGGGCAATGCCGTTTTCATCTATGCGTTTTATATTGCCACCATCGGCCACATAACCAGTTTTTATTTGGCTTACATTTGATTTTTCATAAAGCGCAAAAGCATCTTCCATTTGGTCGCGATAATTACTAACATTGCCAGAGGTTTCATGATGACCAATTAACTGCACCCCTTTCTCTTTACCGTACTGTGTAAGCGCTGCAATATCGAAATCGTCATAAGGCTGAGTAAAGCTAAATACATCGCCATTATAAAACCAGTCGCCATCCCAACCTGTGTTCCAACCTTCAACTAATACGCCGTCAAAGCCATACTCAGCGGCAAAGTCCATATAGTATTTAGTATTTTTTGTGGTGGCACCGTGTTTTTCTCCACTGCCCCAAGTGGTTTCATTGATGTGCATTCCCCACCAAATACCTATATATTTACCTGGTTTAACCCACGACACATCACCGAGTTTATTTGGCTCATTCAGGTTTAAAATAATATCTGAATTAACTAAGTCTATCGCTCGCTCACCTATTTGAATGGTGCGCCAAGGAGTATTGAATGCGCCGCGCTTCTTAACCGCAATGCCATCAGACCACGGTGTTAAATCGGCACTAAACGTACCTGGGCGACGCTGGTTAAGCACCATCCCTGCATAATCTACCAGAGCTGCTTCATGAATGCTGACATGTACACCGTTACCATTTTTAAAGGTAAAAGGGGTATGAGCGAGTGCAGCATCTTGCAAGTTTGTGGTGTTATAGACATATTCATAACGGTTCCAACCGCGAGCCGGTATCCACCATGCGGTGGCTTTATCTTTTGAGGCAATCGCAAATTCGGTCAGTTCTTTAGTAATTTCAGTTTTTTCAAAACCGACTTGTTTAGGGACTTCATAGCGAAACCCTACACCGCTATCAAAGGCTTTAAATCGTACAGTGTATGTGCCAGCGTGGGGCGCAGGTTTATTGAAGGTAACGGCAATTTCATTGTGCTTATCAACAACGGTTTGACGCTCTCCCCAAGGTTGCTGCCATTGGCTATCGGTTTGTGAACGAGTTACTTCACTAATAACAAAGCCGTCATCAAATGGTGCTTGGCTTTTAAACCTAAAACCTAAGCGGGACTGCTCAATAACAGGCTTACCATTAAAGCTAATAGAGTAATGAGGGGATGATGATTGATCAGAAATGGTAATTTTAATTTTTTGATCAGGTGATCTCAGCGTGGCTTCTTTTGCAAAAGCACTGCTTGCAAGTAAAGCAACTAGTAGTAAAGGTAATCTCATTGTGTGTCCTTGATGTCAAACCGTAGGTTATGAGCATAAAGTGATGAACACACTATTACGAGATAGCTGCATACGTATTCAATTAATTAGCTAAAAAAGAGTGTGTTAATTAATCTGCAAAACTTTATGTAATTAGTTCTATAATAAATAAAAAGAATTTAACAAGAAGAAAATATGCTGAAAATTTTACTCGCTATTTTAGGTTGTATCATTGTTTTTAAGAGTAGTGCAGCAACGGTTACTGTTTATAATAACAACCAAAAAGTTCAAGAAAATGTTGTTGTTTGGTTAGCTCCAGATCAAGCCTCTGGCGTGAATATAAATAAATCACTTTTCACTATGACACAAAAAAATCGCCAATTTACACCACATATCTTAGTCGTTGAAAAAAACAGCCAAGTTGAATTTCCTAACGCTGACTCGATAATGCATCACGTGTATTCATTTTCTAAAAGCAAAACATTTGAATTAAAGCTTTATCGAGAACAACCACAAGATCCAATTACATTTGAACAAACAGGAGTTGTGGAGCTTGGTTGTAATATTCATGATTGGATGTTGGGTTACATTGTTGTTGTGGATAGCCCATATTATGCAATCACCAATGAGCAAGGAGTAGCATCGTTCGATATCCCAAATGGAGCCTATAAACTAAATGTTTGGCATGAAGGCTTTAGAGATATTAGCAAAATAGAGTCGCAAAAAGTTGTTATAACTAACAATAAATTAAGTTATCAGTTAAAACAAAAACTAACTTTGCCTATTAGGGTTGAAGTTGATGAGTTTGACGATTATGAATAGTCTATTGGGCTTAGCCGTTGTTATTTGCTTGTTGAGTGTTTTTTCAGCCAACGCACAAGTTAAAGGTTTGCTGCAAGTAAGGGCAGTGCAAGCTGATTCACAACTAAGCTGGCAAGAGGGTGGAATTGGTTTATATCGCCATGATGCGGCTAATCAAGGCGTGGTTTTATCTCAGGGAATTATTGATTTAAGTGCAGATATAAGTTCTAGTTGGTCTGCCCATGCTGTAGTTAATTTATATCAAGACCCAAAAAGTACCTTGGGGGTTAGTCAGGCTTATCTGCAATATAAACCTTTAGTTCGCAGTGATTATAAATGGCATATTAAAGTGGGTGGCTTTTATCCACAATTGTCATTAGAAAACCCTGATATGGGCTGGTTATCTGCATATAACTATACCAATTCGGCAATTAACTCTTGGGTAGGTGAAGAGCTGCGAACGCTAGGTGTTGAAGCAACAATTAAACGCCCAGCCCGTAATTTTAATAGTGCCCATAGTTTTAGTTTGGTTGGTGCGACATTTAAAGGTAACGATCCTGCGGGGACATTACTCGCTTGGCGAGGCTTTGCTTTGCATGATCGCCAAACAACACTTAATGAGGCTCTCGCTTTTGCGCCTGTTGCGTCTTTAAATACTCCACAGTTACAATTTCAAGCAAACCAAGTTTTACCGTTTGAAGAGGTCGATGGGCGATTTGGTTATTACGTTGGTGGACATTGGGATTATTTAAAAAAGTCTCAGTTGCGAGTGTACTACTATGATAACAATGGTGACCCTGGCGCTCTTAATTATAATACGGGTCAATATGCCTGGGATACTCGATTTTTAAGTGTCGCATGGCTAAATAAATTTACACCGAAAACACGATTAATTATCCAAATAATGTCGGGTGGTACGGCTATGGGTCAAAACCGCGGCGTTGATACTCGATTTTATAGTCATTTTGCATTATTGAGTCATAAAATAAAACGCCACCGTTTCTCAGTACGTTACGATTATTTTGAGGTGACAGACAAAGACGATTGGAAGTTTGACCCTAATGCTAGTCATGGCGAGGGACTAACAGCAACTTGGCGTTATCAGCTTACACCACAATGGCAAATAGGTGTTGAGGGGTCAGCGCTTCATAGCCAAGCAGATAACCGAGTAGCTATGAATAAAGCATCGAGAATATCGCAGCAGCAAATAGCATTAAATGCTCAGTTTCGGTTTTAGTTGGAAGAATAACAAATTGAAACAGATAAGGGCTCTTGTGAGCCCTACTTTGTATTAATGGCTTTTTATTTTTTGTCAAAAGCGCGTTTCATGTAATTAGGTGTTGCGAGTGCACCGTGATGAATGCCGCCATTGTAGTATTCACTATGCTCAGCAATTATGGCTGCGCCGTCTTCTCTAAAACCGTTAAATGCTTCAGATTTACGAGCTAGCGTCACCGACCACAACCCACTTGGATAAATAGGTTGTGGGAATGGAAGAGTTTGCAAGTCTTTAAAACCAACACTTAGCATAGCTTCGCGCATTTCAACCAGAAGTGGCATATGCATTAATGGCGATTCGCTTTGTTGTACGAGTATTCCACCAGGGCGAAGTGCGTTTAAACAGCTAGTATAAAACGCATGGTTAAATAAACCCTCACCAGGGCCTACCGGATCAGTTCCATCAACAATCACCACATCAATAGACTCACCAGCTGCTTCGCGCATATATTTAATGCCATCGTCAAATATCACAGTGGCACGTGGATCGTTATTTGATTCACATAACTCTGGGAAGTACTTTAACGACATTTGGGTAACTACTTCGTCAATATCGATTTGTGTCACAGTTTCTACACTTGGGTGCTTAAGCACTTCACGTAATGTACCGCAATCGCCGCCGCCAATAATAACCACATTTTTAGGGTTTGGGTGTGCTAGTAATGCTGGGTGGCTGATCATTTCATGATAAAAAAAGTTTTCACGGCTACTCACCATAGTGCAACCATCAATGATCATTAAATTACCAAAGTCTGTGGTTTCAAACATTTCTACTTTTTGAAAAGGAGACTGTTTTTCATCTAACTTTTTGTTAATACGTAATGAAAATGCGCTGCCATCGCGGTCGCTAATTTCAGTAAACCACTTACTTTGATCTAAATTTGCCATAGTTGTTGTTACACTTTTGGTTGAGTATGAAAAAAGGAGGCAATTCTGCCAGTGCTTGGGCTATTGCTCAATCAAATTTTACTCTCTTTAGCGAATAAAGTTAGCTATAAAGAGGGGAAAGTTCAATTTTTGTTAGCTTAGCAGATAGTGACGTATTAAAATGCCCCTTTACACCTAATTTAATAAAGAAGAGTTGCCATGACTTGGGGTTTAGAAACAGCACGTGCTACATACAATGTTGCTCATTGGAGCGATGGTTATTTTGATATTAACGCACAAGGTGAATTGATAGCCTATCCGGATGGCGACCAAACAAAACCTGCCATTTCTTTAAGCCAGCTTACTGAGCAGTTTAAACAGCAAGGATTAACCTTACCAGTACTGGTGCGCTTTACCGATATTTTAAAAAATCGTGTAGATACGCTCACCAATGCGTTTACTCAAGCGCGCACTAACCGTGAATATAATGGTAAATACACCTGTGTTTACCCTATAAAAGTAAATCAACAGCGTTCTGTAGTAAGTAAGCTTTTAGCACACCCAAGTGGTTTAGTGGGGCTTGAAGCCGGTTCTAAACCTGAACTAATGGCAATTTTAGGTGTGGCAAAAGAGCCTATTACTATTGTATGTAACGGCTACAAAGACAGTGAATTTTTACGTTTAGCCTGTATTGGTCAAGCAATGGGGCACAGCGTTAAAATTGTGGTTGAAAAACTCTCTGAGCTAACCACACTGCTGGAAGAAATTGATAATTTAGGTATTGAGCCTGCTATTGGTATTCGTATTCGCTTAAATTCGGTTGGTAAAGGTAAATGGCAAAATACCGGTGGTGAAAAAGGTAAGTTTGGCTTAACTGCAGGACAAGTACTCAGTGCAGTGGAAGTGCTCAAGCAACATAACAAGTTGCATTTAATGCAGATGGTACATTTTCATATTGGTTCTCAAATTGCCAATATTCGCGATATTCATCGTGCTTTGCGCGAATGTGCTCGCCATTTTGCTGAGTTAACTCAATACGGTGTACCGCTCAATACTGTTGATGTGGGTGGCGGGCTTGGCGTTGACTACGAAGGTTCAGGCTCACGTAGTGCTTGCTCAATGAACTACACAGTCGAAGAATATGCGCGTAATGTAGTAAATGCATTTGCCGAGGTGTGCGACCAACATAACTTAGCTCACCCTGCAATTATTACCGAATCTGGCCGTGCTCTTACTGCACATCATGCGGTGCTTATTACCGATGTGATTGATGTTGAAAAAGCGCCAAATCATTTAAACCCAGAACCACCTGTTAAAAACAGTGCCTTAGTATTGGATGAAATGTGGCAGTGTTTACAACGTTTGAACCCGCGTATGGCATTAGAGATTTATCATGATGCAATGCACTTATTTAGTGAAGCACACGATCAATACGTACATGGTTTAGTGAGCATGCTAGAGTGGGCGAAAATAGAGCAGCTTTACTTTACTATTTTACATCGCGTTCGAGCTTCATTAAGCTCTAATGCACGAGCTCACCGCGAAGTGCTGGATGATTTAAACGAAAAACTAGCCGATAAACTGTTTGTGAATTTTTCATTATTTCAGTCGTTACCCGATGTGTGGGGCATTCAGCAGTTATTTCCGGTTATGCCCATCGAAAACCTAACGCAGCCGCTTACTCAGCGCGCTATTATCCAAGACATTACTTGTGATTCTGACGGGCAAATACGTGAGTACGTTGAAGGTGCAGGAATTGAAACCAGTTTACCTATTCCTGAATATACACAAGGTCAGCAGTATCATATTGCGATGTTTATGGTAGGGGCATACCAAGAGATTTTAGGTGACTTACATAACCTATTTGGTGATACCGATTCAGTTCATGTTGAGCTTAATGAGCAAGGATATGTATTAACCAATGCCATTAAAGGTGACAGCGTTAAGGATGTATTAAAATTTGTTGATTATGATAGCGAGTTATTAGCTGATAACTTTGCCACTCAGATTAATAAACTTGATGTATCAGAGCACTGTAAAGAAGGTTACTTAGCCGAGCTTAATGCAGGGCTTGAAGGCTACACCTATTTTGAAGATTAATTTAGTTGCATAGTTCAGCGCGGTCATTTGTGGCTGCGCGATGTTTAAAGGAATAGAAGTAATGTCAGTTATTCGCAGTGTATTTAGTATTTTCTTTTACACAATAAACACTCTTTTTTGGTTTGTACCTATTTTTATTTGTGGCATCGTTAAGCTAATCCCAATTAAGGGGCTGCAAAAATTAATGAGCTGGACAGCCAAGCAATGTGCCTCTATTTGGGTGACGTTTAACACGTTAAATCAAACGTTATTAACGCCAACAAAGCTAAATGTAACCGGTCTAGAAGAGCTAAAATTGAAAGATTGGTACCTAGTTATTGCGAACCACCAAAGCTGGGTGGATATTTTAGTGTTACAGCGAGTGTTTAACCGCAAAATACCTTTTTTAAACTTCTTTTTGAAAAAAGAGCTTATTTACGTACCTGTTTTAGGTTTGTGTTGGTGGGCGCTCGACTTCCCTTTTATGACCCGCACCAGTAAAAGCCAATTAAAAAAGAATCCTAAATTGCGTGGTAAAGATTTAGAAACGACTCGTAAAGCGTGTGAAAAATTTAAAGAAATGCCGGTTAGTGTGGTTAACTTTGTTGAAGGTACGCGTTTTACAGCGCAAAAGCATGCGCGGCAAAATAGCCCGTTTCCTCACTTACTTAAACCGAAAGCGGGTGGTGTGGCGTTTGTAATGCAAGCTATGGGTGAGCAAATTTCTAAGGTGGTAAATGTCACTATTCATTACCCTGAGGGCATTCCTACCTTTATGGATTTTGCAGCCGGCAAAGTAAAACACATTGATGTACATGTTGAAGTAAAAGGCGTTAGTGACGACTTAATTGGTGATTATACTAATGATCCTGACTTTAGAGTACGTTTTCAAAGTGAATTAAATCGCGTGTGGGAAGAAAAGAACCAGACGTTGGTTAATTTAAAACAAAAATAACAAAATGAGCTGACAGTTATGCTAAAAAAATGGTTACCTAATTGGTTAAATGGCTTAATTGTTGGCTGTGTTTTATTTGCTAATTTAATAATATTTGGCGCATTAGTGCTTACCCTTGGGTTAATTAAATTGGTTTTGCCCATACCCGTAGTAAGTAAATTATTACACAGTGCGTACAAGGGGTGGTGTAAAGGTAACCGCTTAGGGCTATGGCTAGGCTGTAATGATATTAAAGTTAATATTAGTGGGGAGGTGAATGCCAATTGTTGGTATTTGCTAATCAGTAATCATATTAGCTGGCTTGATATTGCGGTATTAAGCTCGTTAAATGCATTACCAGCCCCTAAGTTTTTTTTAAAAGATGAGCTTAAGTACGTGCCATTTATAGGCACTGGTGCGTGGGCAATGGGTATGCCCTTTATGAAACGGGTGAGCAAAGCGCAATTGGCAAAAAATCCCAATTTAAAAGGCTTAGATGTCGAGCGTACTAAGCGCAGTTGCCGTAACTTTCGTCATCATCCTACAACCATAGTTAATTTTGTAGAAGGTACGCGTTTTACAGCGCAAAAGCATAAGCATCAACAAAGTCCTTTTCAGCATTTATTAAAGCCTAAGGCTGGTGGAACTGCTTTTGCCTTAGAAGTTTTAAACGAGCAATTTGACGCTATGCTTAACACTAGTTTAGTGTATAGCGGTAAGTCAGATCATGTGTGTCGTAATATTTTAAAAGGCGAGTTGGAGTCTATTAATATTACAATTGAGGTGGTGCCGATAAATACACAAATGATTGGCAGTTACCAAACAGATCACGCATTTAGAGCCGAATTTCAGCAATATTTAAATAATTTATGGATAAAAAAAGATAAGCAATTAAGCGCTATTCATATTCAGCAAGCTAGTACTGAATTAACTCCCAGTAAGGAAATTGAAATACCATGACCAAAACACACCTACAGGAGCTAATTACTCCTTGGTTTGAAAAAGTCCCCGATGCTTTTTTTCTCAGCGCAATCACGGCCTCATCCATTGGCATCCTTTCGTTATTATTTGTTTACTTATTTACCCGTCGCTTGATGTTACCGGGTATTCAAAAGGTGGTGACTAAACTCTCTCCTGAGCGTATTGGTTCATTGTCACCTATGTTGACCAAGCTGAATAAACGAATTGCTTGCTTGTTATGCTGTGTACTTTTTTTAGCCACATTTGATAGTGTTTACCCCGTTAATGAAATTGCCCAAGAGATCCTTAAAACCATTGGCCAAGCATTATTAATTATTTATATAGGTTTTATTATTAGCAGCATAGTGAGCATTGCTGGCGCTATTTATAACCAACTAGACTTTGCCCGCGAAGTGCCTATTCAAGGGCTAATTCAAGTAGTGAAGCTGATCACCTTTATTGTGTGTTCAATATTAATTGTTAGTATTGTGCTCGAAAAATCGCCGACTTATATTTTATCGGGTTTTGGTGCGATCGCCGCTGTTACTTTATTAGTATTTAAAGACACCATATTAGGTTTTGTCGCCAGCATTCAAATTGCCGCTAATCGTTTAGTGACCTATGGGGACTGGATCCAAGTAGATAACTACGGCGCCGATGGCGAAGTAATTGATTTAGGACTTAATACTGTAAAAGTGCGTAACTGGGACAACACCATAACGACTATACCCACTTATATGCTGGTGGCCGGTTCATTTAAAAATTGGCGCGGTATGCAAGAATCTGGTGGGCGACGTATTAAACGTTCTTTAAATATTGATATGAACAGCATCTTTTTAGTTGATGATGATTTTAAAGCGCAAATAGAAGCGGCAATACCACTGCAAGAATATATTCGACTAGGCACACTTCCCGATCCGGTGTCGAACTTAGGGTTATTTCGTCGCTATGCAGAGGGTTACTTAAAGCAACACAGTAAAATCAATACCTCGCTCACACTTATGGTGCGTGAACTACAACCGCTTAACCATGGCCTACCGATTGAGTTTTACTGCTTTAGTGAAGACAAACGTTGGATATCGTACGAGCACTTACAAGCTGAAATTATGGACCATTTACTGGCCGTATTACCGGTGTTTGGACTGCGTGCTTATCAAAGTGTCAGTGGGCAGTTAGGCCCAGCTGACGGGGTGAATATGGCGGGCAAACCTAGTATTAAAGTGCCCAATAATGCTGTCCAAGGCCAACACCAATAAAGAGCAATAATAGCCACCAAATAGGTGGCTTTTTCATACGTAGCCACGCAAATGCAGCAATCACTAATGCAATATGCCACACATTATTAATAGCTGAAGTCCAAATGGGCGAATACAATGCTGCAGCTAAAAAACCAACCACAGCGGCATTAAGCGCGGCAATTGAGCTGGCAAAGCGGGGCTTACTGGCTAAATTAATCCAGCTTTTCTGAAATGCCAACATCAGTAAAAACCCTGGGGTAAATATCAATAATGTAGCTATGACTGCGCCCATTATTGGCTGCTCGGTATTTAGCTGCGCGCCTAAGTAGGTGGCTATTGTAAACATAGGCCCAGGTATAGCCTGAGCACTGGCGTAAGCCGTTAAAAATTGATCATCACTTAACGTTGGCACACCCGCTTGAAGTACTGGCAACACAACATGCCCGCCACCAAATACCATAGCACCAGCTTGGTAAAAAGGCGCAAATAACGCAAATTCTTGCCCTATTGGAATAAAGCTAACTCCAAGCAGTAGCGCAAATAAACTAAGTGCAACCCAGTTAACTTTCCCCCGATCACTGCTAGTTTGCTGTGATAAATCACTTAATTTTAAGAGTGGCCAGATAGCGCCGACTGCGGCTGCAATAAGTAAAATAATAATTTGTGTACCTAACATCGGCAGTAGAACAAGAGCTAGGGTGCTTATAACTGCAATTAGCTTAAGGATTTGGTTGCTGCAAAAGCTTTTGGCCATACTAAGGGTCGCATCGGCAACAATTACTACGGCAAATAACTTCAACCCGGTGATCACAGCAAAATAAACGGCGTCAAATTGGTGAGCACTAATAGCAAGCAGTGTCATTATTAAAAAAGAAGGCAAGGTAAAACCAACAAATGCGGTGATGCCACCGAGTACACCTGCACGCTCTACGCCAATTGCAAAGCTAACCTGACTAGAGCCAGGGCCAGGCAGAGCTTGGCTGAGGCTTATTAGCTGTGAATAGCGACTGATACTTAACCAGCGCAGCGAATCAACAAAGTGATGTTTAAAGTAACCTAAATGGGCGGCAGGGCCGCCAAAACTCATGCAGCCAAGCAAAAAAAACTGCCTAAAAATCGCAATTAACATAGTGGCCATCGCCTTTTTGATAAATCATTAAAGTGTCACAAATAAGTATGACATTTTTATGAAACGCTATCATTAGTCCGTATGAAGTAAGTAATAATACGTGTTTTACGTTACTCTTCATTTTTGGTTCATACAAATGTTTGCATAATCGCAATAATAAATTCTAAATGAATAGGAAATTACCATGATGTTAACTAAATCACTTTTAAGTGTCACTGTCGTTGCTGTATTACTTTCTGGCTGTGAAATGAATAACACAGGTAAAGGCGCCGCTATTGGTGCTGCAGCAGGGGGAATTTTAGGTAAAGCTACAGGTAACCACAAAGATAAACGTATTTTTATTGGTGCAGCTATTGGTGCGCTAGCGGGTGCAGCTGTAGGTGATTACATGGATAAACAAGAAGCTGCTTTTCGTGATGAACTAGCAGGTTCGGGAGTTGAAGTGGTACGTGAAGGTGATAACTTACGCTTAGTGATGCCCTCTAATATTACGTTTGCGACTGATCAATCTTATATTTCATCGGGCTTTCATGACACTCTAAATGCGATAGCAAGTGTAATGAATAAATACGAAAAAACCTACTTAAGTGTTGAAGGTCACACCGACAGCACGGGCAAAGATAGTTACAACATGACTCTTTCAGAGCAGCGTGCACAAAGTGTAAAAAATTACCTAGTAAACCAACAAATTATGGCTGCACGAGTAAGCACGAGCGGCTTTGGTGAATCACGCCCAATTGCCACTAACGATACCGCGAATGGTCGCGCGCAAAACCGCCGCGTCGAAATTCAAATAGTGCCTAATACACAAGGTTAATAGCTAAAACCGCGCAAATGCGTGGTTTTGTATATTTTAATGGCACTTTTGCCTGCGTTAGCTGTCACAAATAGTTCTTCGATAAGGACATATTTATGGCAGCGTGGCGCACGGCAATTATTTTATCGGTATGTTTACATGGATTAGTTTTGTTTTTTGTTGCCTCATTAAAAGCACCTAAAATAAAGCCGCCACAATCAACCCCAATTAAAGCTTATATGGTAAGTGTGCCTGCCAAAATTAAAGCAATACAACAACGCGCTAACAAAAATGTGAATTCAGAAATCAACTCAATTGAGCCTGACAATGCAACCCAATCAAAATCATTAAATGCGATTAATAAAAAAACAGATAAAACGACTGAGCCGGTAAAGATCAGCACTAAAAATACCCAGTCTGTAATTTTAAAGCCTTACAAAAAGATCGATTTAAACAAAGGACTCAACAGTATTTTACAGCAACAAACTGGCTATTCTGATACTGCAAAGAGTGACCCTCAGAAAAAGCGTATTACAGTTTCAAAAGAGCATGCAGGCAAGGTAAAGTCACTATTAAAAATAGAGCAGCAAAATATGCAATTTACCACTTATCGACGAGGTGATAGCTGTTTTAGAAAGGTATCCGTTGGTGCAGGGGTTATGCCAAAAAATGACTTGCCCGAAAGTTACATAGCTGGTGTAAAGTGCGATAAAACTAAGCTAACTGAGGCTTACGATACCGCAATGAATAAATGGCTTAAAAAGAAGTAGCAACTAAAATGCAATCAATCTAAATTAAACTGTAATTCACATAGTTTTTGATACAAAGGGTTACTTGCCATTAATTGCTGATGAGTGCCTGTAGCTTTTATTTCGCCATTTTCCATTACTACAATCATATCGGCATGTTTTACCGTGGCCAGTCTATGGGCAATAATCAGCGTTGTTCTATTTTGCATTAAGTGTTCAAGTGCGGCCTGAACATGATGCTCGCTTTGCGCATCAAGCGCGCTGGTAGCCTCATCAAGTAGCAGTATCTCTGGGTCTTTTAAAATGGCGCGAGCAAGAACAATACGTTGCTTTTGCCCACCCGATAGCCTTACACCTTGCTCACCTAAGAAGCTGTTATAGCCTTGTGGTAACTGTTTTATAAATTCATCGGCATGGGCATGTTTAGCGGCTGCATAAACTTGCTCGTCACTGGCGCTTTGGTTGCCATAGCGAATGTTATGCATAACATCAGAGCTAAATAAAATCGGGTTTTGTGCCACCATCCCCATTTTGTTGCGTAAGGTGTTTAACGACAACTGTTTAATATTTATATTATGAAACTTAATCGCTCCGCTAGCAGGGTCATAAAAACGCTGTAACAGTTCAAACAAGGTGGTTTTACCGGCACCTGAAGGGCCAACAATAGCCACGGTTTTACCTGTTTCAATATTTAAGCTGATATTATTTAATGCGCTTACATCTGGGCGAGAAGGGTAATTAAAACTAATACCTTCAAGTGAAATTGCACTGTTACTTGTTGTTGCATGTAACTGATCATCTTGTGGAATTTCAGGATTTTGTATTTTACTTTTAACGGCGAGCAGTTCAAGCAGTCGGGCAGCTGCCCCTGCGGCACGTTGTAGTTCACCATAAACCTCAGCAACGGTTGCTACCGACATGGCCACCATAATGGCATAAAACACAAAAGCACCGAGTTCACCGCCCGTCATAGTGCCTGCGAGCACATCACTACCGCCTACCCAGAGCATGGCACTAATAGCACTAAAGGTAAGAAAAATAACTGCTGCAATTAAAAACGAGCGCTGTTTAATGCGGCTTTTGGCAACATTGAAGGCCTTTTCGGTTTCATTAGCAAAAGCAGATTGCTCTTGCTGCTCATGGCTATAACTCTGTACCACTTTTATGTTTTGAATGATCTCACCCGCGTAGGTGCTGATATCTGCAATCGCATCTTGGCTAGAACTTGCAAGTTTGCGTACCTTTTTACCAAAAACTAACATAGGCACCAGTACTAAAGGGACGCAGGCCACGACGACTAAGGTAAGCTTTAAATTAGTAACAAGTAGCATAATTAAACCACCGACTAACATTAGCGCGCTTCGCAGCGCCATAGAAAATGATGAGCCGATAATAGATTGTAATAAGGTAGTGTCGGTGGTGAGTCGCGACATCAGCTCGCCGCTGCGATTTTCTTCAAAGTAACTCGGATGCAAGGTAACAATACGATTGAATACAGCTTTTCTAATGTCATTACTGACTCGCTCGCCAATCCACGACATTAAATAAAATCGGCTGAATGTACCCACTGCCAATAAACTGATCAAGCCAATTAATACCAAAACAGCTTGTTGTAATTGCGCTTGCGAGCCGGCAATAAAGCCATGATCAATCACAAACTTAACGCCTTGACCTAGCGATAAATTAACCCCTGCGGTGGCAAGTAATGCTACTAGAGCCCCTAAAACCACCCATTTATAAGGCTTAATAAAATTGAATATAGGGAATAAAGCGCTAAAGGCGGCTTTATCTGAAGCAGGCTTGTCTGTAGGCATAGTAGATTCTTATTGATGATTAAGGTATAGATATGGCATCAATAGATTAAAAATCAATAGTATTAAAAATCATCAATAGGGAAAAATTATGACAACTAAACAGATAACAGGCGAGTTTACCGTTACTTTAGCGCCTATAGAAGGGTATGCACATGGACAGCAAGGCGTTAATTTAGGTCGGATGTCGATTGATAAACAATTTACTGGCAGCTTAACGGCAACTAGCCAAGGCGAAATGCTTAGCGCCATGACTCCCACCCAAGGCAGCGCTGGTTATGTTGCAATAGAGCAAGTGATAGGCGAGCTTGAGGGCAAGAAAGGCAGTTTTGTACTGCAGCATTTTGGTACTATGGACAAAGGCCAAGACAGCTTAATTTTAAAAGTGGTGCCCGACTCAGGCACTGATGAGCTCGCAGGATTAACAGGCAGTATGGCGATACGCATAGAGCAAGGTATTCACCATTATGATTTTAAATACAGTCTATAAAGCAGGTATTTATAATGCAAAAAGTAATCGAATTCAGAAAGGCCCGTTTTTTGGGTGGGGTAGATATAGTCGCACTAAATGATCGCATACTGGAATTAAACCAAGATGGCTGGAAAGTAATAAACGCAGTGCCATTGACAGGCTTTTATGGGCAAGTGCATGGTTATACATTACTTATTGAAAATGAAGAAATATAAGGGTTACTAATGGCGTTATCATTATGGTTGAGCTTAGCACTGGTGTGCATGATGGGGGCGATGTCTCCCGGGCCCAGTTTAGCTGTGGTATTAAAACATAGCTTAAGCGGTGGCATGAAAAATGGCATGCTGGCAGCGTTAAGTCATGGTTTTGGAGTGGGCTTATATGCCGCAGCTTCACTGTTGGGATTAGGTGCATTGATGTTGCAATTTCCTACTGTGTACCAATTTTTAGTGTATTTAGGGGCAGCCTATTTAGCATATTTAGGTTTGAAAATACTATTTTCAAAGCCCAACGACAGCGAGCTAAACATTCAGCAAAGCGACATGAGCAGCTCTAAGGCGTTACAAGATGGCTTTGCCATTGCATTTTTAAACCCCAAACTAGCAATTTTCTTTTTGGCGTTATTTTCACAATTTATCGACCCAGAGAACCTTACTTTAAATATTGGCGTTATTATGTGCTTAACGGTTTTTGTGATAGATACAGGCTGGTATTTATTGGTGGCTTTACTTACTGAGGTGTCTAAAAAGCGCTTTGGTTTTACTAAGCAAAATATCTGGTTAGATAGGCTGTTAGGTGCGGTATTTATCGCGCTTGCGATTAAAGTAGTTATTGGATTTTAACTATCAAATTGATTGAATTGCGTACAGTTGGTAATTAATGTAACTTAAAAAAACTATAATTTAAAAGTGATAAAACGATGTCTAATATAATTTTAAAAAGTGCTACTTTTGATAACAAAGTCAAACAGTACTGGATGTGTTTAGCTGCAATATTTAGCCTTTTTCCAGTTGTAACTATTGTGCTTTTACCCGTTGTATTACTTTTAGTGTGGTTAGTCGCAAGTCGAGTATTAGCCGCTATGTCGGCCGATTTACTAGAGCGCAAGCTAGTGGTGAAGCGCGGTATTTTATTTAAAGAAGAAAAATCGATTCCACTAGAAAAAATCACTGATGTCGGGTTGAGTCAGGGGCCGCTAATGCGCATGTTTGGTCTATACCGGTTAAGTTTTGAAACAGCAGGGCAGTCGGGACATGGTGCGTTGGTATCGTTACTTGGGGTAGTTGATGCCAGTGAATTTCGTGAAGCCATTTTGACTCAAAAAGATAACCTCACGGCAGAACAACCCGTTCAAGTAAAACAAGACGAGCCACAAAGCCAAGTCGAACTTATTCGCTCGCTGGCCTACAGTGTAAAAAATATCGAGCAAATGTTAGTTACTTTATTGGATGAGAAAAAGTAACCAACAGCTCTCTTTGAAAACAGGTTATTTTTATTAAACCAATCTAAAGAAGTTATGAGCCTTAGATTGGTTTTTTCATGTCTGCAGTAATTTACCCTTGTATTATAGGCTGACCTGCTAGCATACGTAATTCTTTACTGCGCTCGGCTTGCATTTCATAAGAGGTAGTTTTGATGCTACTTACGTAATTCCACTTAGCGCTTGCTTGTTCTTGAGTGAAGGTCACGGTTAAGTAACCTCTATCGACTAAGTTGTTATAGATAAGATCATTAACCAATAATGGGATTACTTGCTCCATTTGTGCCGTAACTTCAGGGCCCTGTGTATTTAGTGCTAAGTATTTTTCAAGACCTGGCGAAGACACTGAAGAGGTGGCAAACTCAACTCCCGCATTTTGTGATGCGGCTATTGGATTGCTCGCATCAGTTTTTAATTGCCCAGCCCAACCATTGTGAGTATCGCCGGCTAACACTACTAAGTTTTTTTGTGCAGCAATAGCTGTACCAAGCAGTACCTCACGCTCATAGGCGTAGCCGTCCCAGGCATCTAAATTGTAAGGTGCGGTGGTATCAACACGCGCACGTTCTGCATCAGTTACTGTTGGATCACCGGCTAGAATGCGGCCTTTAATTTGTGCCAGCTCAGCAAATAATGCTGATGCTTGAGCAAGCAGGGCACCAGTGTCAGCACCATTTGCTTGGCTTACCTGCAGGCTCACTAAAAGCTGTAGCACTTCAAACGGCAAGTGCATCTTGGTCATTAACACTTGTTGGCCAAGTACTTGCCATTTTGAACTTGAGGTTGTCATACCATCGGTGAGCCAGGTTAGTTGTTCACTACCCAGTAATGCGCGTGTGGGTGAACTAACAGCACTAACAAAATCGCTTTGTCCTTGTGCGCTGGTTAAATCAAAATCACCGTAGCTTAATTGTTCATCACGCGCGAGCACACGGGTATCTAGCATGTATAGCGACACTAAATTACCAAATTCAAAACGACGATAAATACGTTCTTTATCAGCTACATTACGTAAAGGCATCCATTCAAAGTAGGCTTGTAGGGCATGTAGTTTACGTTCGCTAAATTCACCTTCACCGTCATTATGGTTTTCTGCACCTTCACGCCAAGTATCATTAGTAACCTCATGGTCGTCCCATATTGTTATAAAGGCGCAATTACTGTGAGCTGCTTGTAAATTGCTATCGGTGCGGTAGTGGGCATAGCGTTTACGATAGTCAGTTAAGCTAATAATTTCATTGCTGTTATCTTCAGGTAGTAAACGACCTAAGCTACTTGCGTCTTCAGTAGCGTAGCCATTATTTCCATATTCGTATATGTAATCGCCTAAATGGAGTACCGCATCTAAGTCAGGTTGCTTTGCTATTTCACCATAAACATGAAAAAAGCCAGCAGGATAATTGGCGCACGACACAACTGCCAGCTTTACTTTATCAATATTGCCTGTTGGTAATGTTTTACCTGAGCCAATAGGGGAGGTTTTGCCGTTAGAAATAAAGCGGTAGTAGTAATTGGTATTAGCGTCTAGACCTTGTAAGTCCACTTTAAGGGTAAAGTCTGTGGCTGCACTTATATAAGCTTCGCCATCGTGACTAATCGCACTAAAGTTTTCGTCTGTCGCGGCTTGCCATTGCACTTTAATGCTGCTGGTAGCTGGATCTTTTGGTGTTACACGAGTCCATAAAATTAGGCTATCTGCTAGCGGATCGCCACTGGCAACGCCATGATCAAAGCTAATCTCAATGAAATCATCATCGTCGTCAAACCGACAACCTGTTAACCCTAATGATATAACAGCAACACCAAATCCTGCCGCCGAGGCCTTTAAAAAACTTCTTCGTGTAAACGTCATTACTCTGTACCGTTAATTCAAAAGTACGAGCTTATCCGACCAGTATGACTTTTATATGAAGTTGTGATGCCAGTTATATTAAAATACTTGGCAAATTTGCTCAGCTTTACAAGTAATAACTGTGACGTTTTCGTAGCCCACTCGGGTCAGCGCTTCAGCACTTAATGTTGCACGCGCGCCACTAGCGCAATGTAAGTAAATAGGACGGGCTGCGTCTTTTTCTATTTCCATAAGTTTCATTTCAAGTAACCCGCGTGGAATGTTAATTGCGCCAGTAGCTGCTTTGGTGGCATGTTCAGCGGGTTCACGCACATCAATCAGTAAGCCTTTATTTTGCTCAAGTTCTTTCTTTGCTTGTTCGGCATCAATACGGCGCTGATTAGGGGTAATAATTTTTAGTAAATCTGGAATAGGGGTTAGCATGGTGTTTATTCCTTAAAGCCAAGTTTGCGTAATAGAGTGATCATTGGGCACCAGCTAGTAAAAGCTGATTGAATTAAGTTTACTGCGATAAAAGCTGTAAAGTAAATCCACTTAGGATCATGATAAGTTTGTAATAAGAGCGACACAATAATCATTATGCCAGCGATTAGTCTGAGTGCATTGTTTAGTTTCATTATAGTAGGCCAGTTATTTAGTTCAGTACAGCCACTATATTAGATATATCTATATTAGTAAAATCTAATATTAGACTTTTCTAATCTAACGTCCTATACTCAGGCTCTATTTTAGAATAAGAGCATAATATGAATATTGACTTTACTGCCATGGCCGGCAATGTAGAACAAGCTGAGCAGTTATTAAAAATTTTAGCCAATAAAAATCGCTTAATGATTTTATGTTCTTTGCAAGATTCCGAAATGAGCGTATCACAGCTTAATGAAGCCGTGCCATTAGCGCAGTCTGCGTTATCTCAGCACCTAGCAGCGCTACGTAAAGCAAACATTGTGGCTACGCGCCGCGAGAGCCAAACCATTTATTATCGTGTCATTGATGAAAATGCGGTCGTTTTGCTTGGTACCTTGTATGGGTTATTTTGTAAGGGCTAAGTGCAATGAGCTTAATAGACAATGCGGTAAAAAGTAGTTTAAGTGGTCGCATTCCGATTGTTATTTTTGTGATGTCTTTGTTACTTGGGGTATTTGCACTAAATCAAACACCTCGAGAAGAAGAGCCGCAAATTACTGTGCCCATGCTCGATATTTATGTATCAGCACCTAACGTTGAGGCGCCTGAAGTCGCTAGGTTAGTAACACAACCGCTCGAGAAGTTACTGGCTCAGCTGGTGGGAGTTGAGCATATTTACTCAACCACACAAACTAACAGTACAGTGGTTACGCTGCGTTTTGAAGTAGGGCACAACCGCGAACAAGCTATTTTAGATACCTATGCAAAATTAAATAGTTATCAGCATACAATGGCATCGGTGATCGAAAGTTGGCAAATTCGTCCAATAGAAGTAGATGACGTGCCTATTGTGATGTTAGGCCTCTACAGTAAAGACCCGCAACTCTATGGTGATTATGAACTAACTCGTTTTGCTAACGAAATTGCTAATAGTTTACAACGCATTGAGCATACCAGTGAAGTTAAAGTAATTTCGGGGCGTACGCGTACTCTTATCATCAATTTAAATGCCAGCGCACTGGCTGCCCATCAAACCACGGTAAACGATGTTTTTTACGCATTAAATGTATCAAACCAACTCACCCAAGTAGGGAGTGTGGTTGATAATCAGCAGCAAATTGCAATTCAGGCAGGTGATGTACTAAGAACACAATCAGCGGTAGAGCAATTAGTTGTTAATGTGGTTAATGGTAAAAGTGTTTACTTGATGGACATTGCAACAGTCAGCGATGGCCCTAGTGAAACTGAGCATTACCAATGGTTAGCGCAATCTACTGATCAGCAGCAGCTACCTATGGTTACTTTAAGCGTAGCCAAGCAAACAGGGACTAATGCGGTTGCTGTTGCAAATGATGTTCATACCACGATGAATGAACTTGCAAATACCTTACTGCCACCAGAAGTTAGCTATACAGTACTTAGAGATTATGGCCAAACTGCGAATGAAAAAGTAAATAACCTCACATCAAGTTTAGTGTTTGCAGTGTTTACTGTGGTGATATTTGTTGGCGTGTTTTTAGGTTGGCGTCCTGCCGTAGTGGTTGGGCTGGCGGTTCCTATTTGTTATGGCATTACACTCTCATTAGATTTTGCATTTGGTTACACCATTAATCGGGTGACCTTATTTGCGCTTATTTTATCATTAGGCTTACTGGTAGACGACCCTATCACGGGGATTGATAATATTAGTCGCTTTATAAATAATAAAGGCGATAAAAAACAACATGTTGTTGGCGCAATGAGCGAAATTCGAAATGCCTTGCTTATGTCTACACTCACCATTATGGTGGCGTTTATTCCACTGGCGTTTATTACCGGAATGATGGGGCCATACATGGCACCCATGGCGTTTAACGTGCCCATTAGTGTCATGGTGTCTACTTTGGTAGCTTTTTTTGTCACTCCTTGGCTGGCAATGAAATTGCTTAAACCAAACACCTTAGAACAACCTGATCTTGAACCTAAAGCGGGTTTATACCAAAGACTACTCAGTCCATTACTTGCCTCAAAAGGGCGAGCTAAATGGGTGCTATGGATAACGTTAGGATTGTTTATTATCAGCGCCATGTTACCCGTGATGCGCTTGGTGCCATTAAAGCTCCTGCCTTTTGATAATAAAAATGAGCTGCAAGTACTTATAGATATGCCAGAGGGTACTAGTCTAGAGAGCACGGCTGCATTTACTAAGCAGATTCAAACCCTCACATGGCAGTTAAATGAAGTAAGTGAAATAGCCGCATATATTGGGCAGCCCTCCAGTATGGATTTTAATGGCATGGTGCGTGGTTATTATCGCCGTGAAGCCGCTAACTTAGCAGAGCTCAGAGTATTGCTGGTGGATAAATCAGCACGAGATCATCAATCGCATGGTGTGGTTATGCGGCTACGCGAACAACTTGCTCCTTTAGCAAAAAATGGCATTGTTATCAAAGTGGTCGAGGTACCACCTGGGCCACCGGTATTGAGCACTTTAGTTGCTGAAGTGTATCGTGACCCCTTTGTTGATAAGCATACCCACAGGCAGGCAGCTCAAAATGTTGTTGCACGTTTACGCCAAGAGCCTCATGTTGTTGAGGTTGATACCTCTTTGGTTGCTTCTGCGCCATTACAGCGTTTTATTACGGATAAGACCAAAGCAGCGCTCAGTGCTGTTGCTACCCAAAATATTGCACAAACACTCAGTATTGCTTCGCAGGGGCAACAGGTTGGTGTGTTGTATGTAAGCAATGAAACTCAGCCGATTCCAATACAATTACAATTGCCTTATAGCGAACGTAATCAGCTTTCACAATTACTTGCGCTGCAAGTAAGAGGGGATAGGGACTTAGCTAAAACCAGTAATGAGTTAGGTATAACAAGTGCACCAAGGCCTTTAGTATCGCTTTCAGAGCTGGGAGAGTTTAAACCATTAAACGTGGCCGACACACTAATGCGTAAAGATCAGCGTGACGTTATTTATGTGATGGCGGAACTAAATGGACGCACGCCTGCAGAGATTATTGCGGATGTAAATGCCGATTTAAACGTAAGTGATCATGGGTTTGAAAAAAGCGTATGGTTAACACGGCACTTTTTTAATAATGGCGGAACCGCGCCATGGCAATTACCGCAAGGAACTGATGTTAACTTTAGTGGTGAAGGTGAGTGGCGTATCACCATTGATGTGTTCAGGGATATGGGCATTGCTTTTGCCTTTGCGCTCAGTGCTATATTTATTATTTTACGCATTCAAACTCAATCTGTTAGTTTGTCGCTGATTATTATGTCGGCCATTCCATTAACTGTGATTGGTATTATGCCTGGGTTTTGGTTACTCAATCAATTTGGTGAACGCACCATAGCGGGGGCTCCTGAGCCGGTATTATTTACCGCTACTGCGATGATAGGCATGATTGCCTTAGCAGGTATTGTCGTTCGTAACTCACTTATTTTAGTCGAATTTATTAACCAAGCACGAACTCAGGGGATGGCAATAAAAGAGGCACTTATTGCTGCAGGGGCGGTACGAATGCGCCCAGTATTATTAACCGCCGGAACTACTTTGTTAGGTAACTTAGTGATCACACTTGATCCAGTATTTAGCGGATTAGCCATAGCAATTATTTTTGGCATCGTGGCGTCTACCGTATTTTCGTTATTTGTTGTACCGCTTGTTTATTATTTAGTGTTTACAAACCCAGAGGAAGAAGCACATGCAGGGTAAATCAAAAGTTTTAGGCGCAATCAGTGCATTGGTTGTAGTTATTGTAGCAGTGCTATACATGGCCGGTAGCTTTAGTGATAAACAACCTGCAGGGTTAAAAGAGATGCCAGTTACTCAATATCAAGGTGAGGTGGTCACTGTTGAGCTGCAAACTATTTCGCGAACAGAGCATGTACCGGGGAGTGTAATTGCGAAACAAAACACTCAAATTTCGTCAAATGTAATGGCACAAGTAAAGCAATTCAAAGTACGTGCCGGTGATAAAGTTAATCAAGGTGACTTATTGATCACCCTTAAGCAAGATGACTTTAAAGCGATGCTGGCACAAAGTGAGGCAAATATTAATGCGGTGCAAGCCTCATTAAACCAAGCTAAAAAGCAACTTATTAGAGTAACTGAGTTACAGGCAAAAGGGTTAGTACCAGTGAGTGAGCTTGATGATGCTAAAGCAAAATTTGATAACTTAACTGCCAACTTAGCTGGAGCAAAGCAGCAGCAAACCCAGGCGCAAGTATCACTTAACTACACGCAAATTAAAGCCCCTATATCTGGTGTCGTTGTTGAGCGTTTAGCTGAACCTGGCGATACAGCTACACCTGGCATACCGTTGTTAACGCTTTACAATCCAAAGCAACTTCAACTTGCCTTTAATGTACGAGAGCAACAAGCAGTAAGGCTTAAATTAGGCGATCGTTTAAACGTGAGTTTACCTTCGCTCGATATGACAACAGCTGCCAATATCAGTGAAATTATACCTGTTGTTGATAACGCTGCACGTAGCTTACTTATACGACTAGAAATTGAACCACAGCCAGGGATGATCCCTGGGTTATATGCACAATTGCATTTACCGTTTGAAAGCACCCAAGGTGTACTGGTAAACCCTCGTTGGATCCATGATTTTGGACAGCTTAGTATGATGTATGTCATTAATGCAGACAAAATTGAGCGTCGTTTTGTACGCTTAGGTGAGCAGTTTGATAATCAGCAACATGTTATTACGGGCCTTAAGGCTGGCGATAAAATAGCAGTGGATTATCAACCAATAACTAAATAACCAGAGTTCGGGTTAAATAAATGTGGCTATTTCATCCAGCGATTTTTTATCAAGTGCATGCAGAGGCACCGTTGCATGCTCATCGGGGTAGCCTGCAATTAATAGCATATAAGGACGTTCGTTGTCTTTATCACGGCCACAAATATCGGTTAAAAAGCTCATTGGTTTTGGGGTGTGGGTAAGGGTTGCAAGGCCTGCTCGGTGTAGTGCTTGAATTAAAAAACCAGTGGCCAGCCCTACCGATTCATGTACATAGTAATTAGTGTTTTTATCGTCCGTATTTACACCCCCCTTTTTTTGACTAAACACTGCAATCAACCATGGTGCGTGCTCTAAATAGGGTTTATTAGCATCGGTACCTAATGGTTTCAATGCATCAAGCCATTCTTCGCCTGCGCGACCTTCATAAAAAGAGCGCTCTAGTTTTTCAGCGGCCTCTCGTATTTGCTTTTTAACATCACTACTATTAATGGCCACAAAATGCCAAGGCTGGTGGTTTGCACCACTAGGTGCTGTACCTGCTGCTTTAATACAGGTTTCGATGATTTCTTTTGGCACCTGGCGGTTACTAAAGCTGCGAATACTATGACGGCGCTGGCTCGTTTGTAAAAACTCCTTTGCGCGCGAGAGCATTGCCTCTGGCGGGTATTCTATAAAATCGGTTAATGGTTGGCTTTTGTGATCTTGCATGGCTGTTCGCTTCTTATTTTTAGAGTGTTTTGTTTTTATACCGAGAGGCTCATTTCTAAGCAAGTGTTATTAGAATGAATTTCTGTTTATTTATTGTTACAAAGTTAACTAGTTACTAACTTATGTTCCTGTTTTTAATGTGGTATAAAGCAGCATAAAAATAATACTTACAATTCAAGGAAGTAAAAAATGCTATCAATAACAGGGTTATCAAAAACCTACGACAACGGCGTACATGCACTTCAAGGTGTTGATTTATCAATTGGTAAAGGTATGTTCGGATTACTTGGGCCAAATGGTGCGGGTAAATCGTCGTTAATGCGAACTATTTCTACATTGCAGTCAGCTGATCAGGGCTCTATTACTTTTGATGGCATTGATGTGTTTAAAGACCCACAAGCATTGCGTCAGCGTTTAGGCTATTTACCACAAGATTTTGGTGTATATCCGCGTGTTAACGCTTACGATTTACTCGATCATATGGCTGTTTTAAAAGGTATTCACAACAAAGCAGAACGTAAAGAGTCGGTGGAAGGCTTGCTTGCACATACTAATTTATATCAACATCGCTCAAAAGCCGTTAGTGGTTTTTCGGGGGGTATGCGCCAGCGTTTTGGTATTGCACAAGCATTATTGGGCGACCCTGATTTACTAATTGTTGATGAGCCAACTGCAGGTTTAGATCCTGAGGAGCGAAATCGTTTTCATAACTTGTTAGTAAGCTTAGGCGAGCAAAAAGTAGTTATATTATCGACCCACATTGTTGAAGATGTAGCAGAGCTTTGCCCAAACATGGCTGTACTGGCTGGCGGTAAAATACTATTAGAGGGTAATCCAATTGCCCTTACCGATAAACTGCAAGGGCAAATTTGGCGCAAGGCCATGAGCCAAGAAGAAGCGCAAGAGCTTGAATCACAACTGCCTGTTATTTCAAAACGCTTATTTGCTGGGCAAACCATATTACATGTATTAGCAGAGCAAGCACCCGAAGGCTTTGAAACGAGTAACGCAAACCTAGAAGATGTGTATTTTTCTGCGTTGCTTAATCATCGTAACAGCCAAGTAGCATAAGGGGGCGCTATGTTTTTTAATATGCTTGCGTTTGAACTGCGCTATTTTGTGCGCCAACCTTCGTTTTATGTGACGTCATTAATCTTCTTTTTTATGGCGTTTTTTATAAGCTCTAGTAGTAAGCTTCCGTTAGGCGGGGCTAATGTTCATATGAACTCGCCTTATACCATTATGGTTTTAACGGTTACCTTTTGTACGCTTGCTATGTTTTTAGTGGTTAACTTTGTTGCCAGCTCAGCTATTCGCAACAGTGAGAGCAAAATGGATGAGTTGGTGTTTAGTAAGCCGGTTAACCCTCTTGCTTATCAATCTGGGCGTTTTTTTGGTGCTTACTTAGTGGTGCTAGTTGTTTTTTTAACGGTGCCGCTGGGTGTGTTTTTTGGATCGCAATTTGGTTTATTGGTTGGCTGGCTCGATAGTGAGCTAGTAGGCCCTAATAAGTTAATATATTACACAGCTCCTTTTTTATATTTAGCAATACCCAGCTTGTTAGTACTTTCGGCTATTTTTAATAGTGTGGCTGTGTATTTTAAAACCATGATGGCGGTATATGTTACAGCTGTAGTGATTTTTATAACCTACCAAATAGCGGGCATCTACTTTGATGACTTAGCATTTAGAGATATTGTTGTATACGCCGATCCATTTGGGTCAGGTTCGTTAATTGACTTAACCCGTTATTGGACTGTAAGTGATAAAAATACCGAAGTGTTAACGCTCTCGGGCGATTTTTTGATTAACCGTATTTTGTGGGTAGCAATAAGCTTAGCGATGTTTTTTGGCCTAGGGAAGTTAGGTAATCGCGTAGTAACTAAAAAACAAAAAAAACAATTTGCTGTATCTACGTTTGTAAAAAATAAACAAGCAGCACTTATTAGCAAGGCTAAAAATTACAAATCAAAAGGGATCAATACGCAATCGCAACTAGTAATGCGCAGCTTATTTGAACTTAAGCAGGTTATATTAAGTGCGCCTTTTATGATTTTAGCCGGTGTAAGTATTACTATGTTGCTTGTGCCACTCTTTGCTCCTATTGGCGCGTATGGCACAACGGATTGGCCACTGACACAAAATATGGTGAGCATCATTCAAAACACCTCTAGCTTATTTATGTTTATCATTATTGCTTATTACAGCGCAGAGCTGGTTTGGCGGGAGCGCCACAGTGGTATGGGCGATATTGTTGACAGTTTCCCAGTTCATAACAGTGTGTTTTGGATATCTAAAATTATTGCGTTAATCACTGCGGTTTTTGGTCTTTATTTAGTAGGTATGATGTTTACCATTGCAGTACAACTATTTAAGGGGCAATTTAATCTAGAGCTTGGCCAGTACTTATTTAGGTTAGGTTATCTTACGTTACTGCCTTTAATTATGATGGCTATTTTGGCGTTCTTTTTGCAAATAATTAGCCCTAATAAATATATAGGTATGGGGTTATTTATTCTGTATTACATTGCCCAAATGGTAATGGGTGCTTACGGATTTGAGCATCACATGTATCACTTTTCGCAAAGTAGTAGCGTACCGTATTCTGATATAAACGGTTACGGACACTTTTTACAAGGCGCGCATTGGTACACCTTATATTGGGGCGCATTAAGTGTATTTTTGGCTATTGTTGGGTTTGCTTTATGGCATCGCGGCCCGTCGCAAACATTGCGCACTCGCTTATCTTTAATACGTTACAACATGTCTTTAAAAGGTCAAATTGCTGCCGCTATAAGTTTATTGGTATTTGTGGGAGCAGGTTATAACATTTATCACAACACCCGTATGCTCAACGAGTTTGTAACAAGTGATGATAACGAAACCCTTCAAGTAAGCTATGAACAAGAGTTTTCACAATACAAAGATTTGCCACTCCCTGTAATAACCGATGTTAATTTACACATTGATATTTACCCTAAAAAGCGTGCATTAACCGCCGTTGCAAAAATTAAGTTTACTAATACCGCTAACGAGCCAATAGCCCGTGTGTTAATTAACGAGCCTAACCACGCTAAAAGCTGGGATGTAAAAATGGCCGGCGGTAAAATAGTAGAGCGTTTACCTGAGTTTGATATGGTATGGTTTGAGTTTGAACAACCGCTAATGCCTAATGAAGTTCGCGAAGGTGAGCTTTCAGTTTCCCGAGAGCATAACGGTTTTGTTGATAGGTATTCAGATACTCAGCTGGTGTATAACGGTACATTTATAAATAATAGAGAGTTATTACCGAATTTTGGTTATCAAAGGTATTTTCAAATTGCGGATAAGTATGAGCGTCGTAAGCACGATTTACCCGAACTTGAACGTGCGCATAAACTAGAAGACAGCCGCTATTATACGCAAAATGAGTTTGGTCCTGATAATGGGTTTATAAGCTATAAAGCAACGGTAACTACCGATGAGTCGCAATTTGCAATTACACCTGGTTACTTAAAAAGTGAGAGTGTAAAAGACGGGCGCCGTACTTTTGTTTATGAAATGGATGCCCCTATTTTAAACTTTTATTCTGTGCTTTCGGCTGAACTTGAAAGCAAAAAGGTTGAGCATAACGGTGTAAATATTGAAGTGTACTACCACAAAGATCATGCATGGAATGTTGACCGTATGATTGAGTCGGTACAAGACTCAATAGATTACTATACCCAAGCATTTGGCCCGTATCAGCATAAGCAGTTACGTATTATTGAGTTTCCAAAATATCGCTCATTTGCGCAAAGTTTTGCCAATACAGTGCCTTACTCAGAAAGTATTGGTTTTGTTACTGATTTAAGGGATGAGAGTAAAGTTGACCTCCCTTATTATGTAACCGCACATGAAGTGGCGCACCAATGGTGGGGACATCAAGTATCAGGGGCTAATGTAGAGGGCAGTGCCGTTATATCAGAAACGCTCTCCCAATACAGTGCGCTTATGGTGTTAAAAAAACGCTTTGGCGCCGAGAAGCTACGTAAGTTTTTAAAATACGAGCTAGACAAATACTTAATGGGTCGTACAGGGGAAGCGTTTGAAGAAATGCCGCTGTATAAAACGCAGGCTCAGCAGTATCTTCACTACAATAAAGGTTCTGTTGTGATGATGGCGCTATATGATCGCTTAGGTGAAAAACGCTTAAATGCAGCACTTAAAGCATTTTTGAATGAGTTTAAATACCAATCAACGCCATACCCCACCACACTCGATTTACTCAGTTATTTAAAACGAGATGCAACAAAAGCAGAGCAACGCTTTATTGATGATCAGTTTAAGTATATAACACTTTATGAGCTTGAAATGAAAGAGGTATCGATTACAGATAGCACTGATAGCGAGGGTTTTTACACGGTAACACTGAGCGTTGAAGCAACGAAACAGCGTGCCGATGGCCAAGGTGAAGAAACCGAACAACCACTTGATGAAATGATTGATATTGCATTATTCAATGATGATCCTGAAAACCTTCTAGCCGAAGACTTTGTGATTTATTCACAAAAACATCAAATAGTGTCAGGTGCAAACACCATCGAACTTAAAGTAAAAGAAAAACCCATGTACGCTGGGATAGACCCTTACATTAAGCTTGTAGATAAAGACAATAAAAATAATTTAGCTAAGTTTTAACGCTAAGTTATTTAAAGGCCGCATTTCGTGCGGCCTTTTATTTTAGCGAATTGGTATAAAAAGCTTATTTGAAACAGAGAATATAATGCCAATACACAATAATGCTTATTTAAGCGAGTTAGCATAACGCGGAAATATTTAACGGCAGCTAGGTAGTCGTTGATTGACCGAGGCGGGTAATATAGTAGGGCGCTTTAGTAGCTAACCCTAGAGAGGATTATGAGCATTTTTAAACCGCTCTAATCGAGAAAGGGCCTTACGGCCCCTTAGTGTTGCAGCAAGTAACACATTCTTTTTATAGGTTAAAGTCTACAGCATAGGCTACATAAGCTTTTACATCTGAGCCGTCCATGTCGTTATCTGATAGACCAAAAGTAAAACCATCTTTAGACACAGATACACCATAATCAATAATATTGTCATCACCGATGAAATCGCCTGAGTAATGCCCTATGTGTAGCGCCATTTCTGTGCCATTGCTACCAACAGCGAAGCTGTAATCGGCATTTAGATACAATGAATCACCAAAATCAGTACCGTCACCATTGGCAGCAGAAGTTGCAAGTACGGCTGCACCAAATGTAAAGCCTTGCACACTAATGCTACCGTAGACTTCAGAAAAATCTGCATCTGCACCTGATGCCGCATCAGGGTAGGCATAATAGATATACCCTACGTCATAACTCACGCTTTCATTAATTGCGCCGCCAAAACCTGCGTATAAGTCTAGCTCGTAGGTCATTTCATCGGCCCAAGACGCATTTGACGCCCAAGTACCCGCATAAAAGCCAGATTCATTAGCGTAATCAATACCGCCAGATACAGCTGCATCGCCCCCAGTTTGCTCTTGTCCGCGCCATAAGTAGTTTGAAGTGGCTGCTGCATTTGCTGTTACTTCAGCAAATGCAGTAGTTGATGTCATTCCTGTTAATGCCAATGCACTGATCAATATTGTTTTTTGTAGTTTTAGCATGTCTCATTTCCCGTTGTATGATTTTGCACGCCAAGGCTTTTTATTATGAACGACTACAACCTTTTGTTTGGCGGCATTTTATTATGTTACTAATGGGGTATTTGCACTGTGTGTGCCAAATTAAACTTATTCGTTTATAAATTATTTTTATTATTTAAAACAATGTATTGAAAATAATATGAGGTAGGGATAGAAAAGTAATTATTTAGCAGGTTCACTTTGCTGGTGCAAAAAATAGCCTAGCTGCACCATCAAAGCGCTGCTAGGCTATTTTATTTTTCTTGTGGGTTAATTAACCAAAAATGGCACGCATTAGGGTAATTGTTTCGTTAACACCGCGGCCTTTTTGTACTTCGCTAATAATAGAGTCACGTTTAGCACGAATATGCTCTGGAACATCATCATCAGCAAGAGCGCGATCCACTAAAATCTCAGCAGATTCTTTGCCTCGGCGTGGCGCTTTACTGCTGCTAGAAGTGCTACGTGTAGGTTTATTAAGTAGCTTAATGTAGTTAGAGTTATCTGCAGTATTAGTATCTGCATAGTAAAAAAAGCAAGGTATAAGCGCTTTAATGTCCACCAACTGTGTTTCTAGTTCATTACCAGCATTGGCCATTTTAAACCATGACATAGCGTGAATGCTTTGTACTACATCTTGCCAGTAACGCTCAAAGTCACGGTTATTTAATTTGGTGATACCAAGTGCGGAGCAAAGTGCATCTAAGCGACTGTTACTAATTGGAGTAAACACATCAGGGCGACGCATTGCTAATAAACGGGTGGCAGGCGCCAGAGTTGGTTTTTCATCACTACCATTAAATGCACTCAAATAAGCAATTACAAATTGTTGGTAATTACCTAGCGCTACATCACCCTCAAGTGGAATGTTGCTGAGTGCATCGTCGAATGCGCCTGGCAAATCAGCCAGCATCTGGTGAAAACCTTTGGCGCTTTTAGTAGAGGCAAACCATTCTACATCAAAGTTATAAGTACTCGGATCGAGTGATGCCATATGCTTACCGCTAAAAGCGAGTAAGTCTTCAGGGATCATATCTTTTAACGGCTTTTCACGCAGGCCTGCAATATAAGTAGTTAAACGTAGCTGCTCATCAAGTGCCACCAGTTCTTTATGTTGCTCTACAAACATACTCACTACTGGCCAAGGCGCTACCCGTAATGTTTTTAACTGTAAAAAGCTAATGGCTGAAATAAGTTGGTCATGCAGCTTTTTCAATAATGGTAATTGTGGGCTTTCGAGTAAGTCATAATTAATGCGGTCGCGGCTTGCGCTTAATAGCTCGTAACACCAACCTAAAAAGTCTTCTGGATGGTTTTCCACTTTCACAGCCATCAGGTTTAGGCTTAGCTCTGAAGATTGCTTCAGAATGTTTTGATAAATTTGACTTTCTTGCTCGCCTAATGCCATTTTTGACGGTGAAATTAGCAGTTTCTTCATGCCTTGTAGACTCTCCGGTTAGATATACTTTTTAGTCGCTTCATTTTAGCTTAAATAAGCCAGCAACAACAGGGGCGTGCATCATACCGGAGAATACAGGGGATGCAATCTTGGTAAGTTAATTAACACAAGATTGCATCATTACTGTATTAATCGTGTTCATCGAGTGAAAACAGCCGTTCAACTGAGGTATTAAAGTGCTGTGCTATTTTTAAGGCAATGATCACCGAGGGTGTAAAACGAGATGTTTCAACCGTGCTAATGGTTTTTCGTGAAACATTAATAGCATCGGCCAGTTCTTGCTGTGAAAGCCCTGCCTCTTTACGAAATTCAGCTATATGGTTTTGCACATTATTTCCTAATCGCGGCTTTGCCAAAACAATGAAGTGCCATATGCCAAGAGCATGATACCTAAGTAGAATACTGCCATAGCTGCATGCGAAACCTCACTAGCAATAGCATCGCCTTTATAAAAAACACCAAGCAGGCAAAAAACAAGTGCAAAAATTGAATGTTTATAGGCACTCGTGTCGATAGTATTTAGGAATTCATCTTTATAAGCATATTGAAAATACATTTTTAATGGAAAGCCTGCTTTAGTTATATAAATAGCTATTATAACTATATAAAATAAAACGCCCATTCCAACAGTTAAAAGCCCGTCAATATCTTGTTTTATTACTGAGTTAACACTGAGAAGTAAAAAAACCATACTTGTGCTTATACTTAGAAATATGTTTTGACCCATAAACTGTTCTTCAGTTTTAATATCTTGTTGTTTCATAAAGTCCATCCTGTGGAAGTGTTAATTTATATTTTGTAACCTGTAGGTATCAATGTAACCTGTAGGTATCATTTGGTCAGTATTTTTTGTAACCTAAAGGTATCAAAATGTTTCAGTTACAATTCATATACCCACATTAGAATGTAGGAAAGTAGATTTTTAGTTATTGGGCAATGCTTTTGGCGCTAACTCCCGCTATGATAAGAGCATTATTTGCACGTTTGAAAGGATGATCATGAAGACCTTATTTAAAGTTATTGGTGTCATATTATTGCTATGCATAGCGTTAATTGTTGCTGCACCATTTTTAATTCCTACCGATACCATTTTTAATAAAGTGTCTGAGCAGGTAGAAAAAACAACTGGGCGCACATTAACGATCAAGGGAGATAAAACCCTCAGTGTATTTCCTGCATTAAAGCTGGAGCTTAATGATGTGCATTTTGCCAATATGCCCAGTGGCTCTCGCGCTGATATGGCAAGTATGCAGCAACTTGCTGTTCATATTCCTTGGCTTTCATTACTCGGTGGCGAACTAAAGCTAGAAAAGTTTGTAATTAATGAGCCTGATATTTTGCTAGAAACCGATAAAAGCGGCAAAGCAAACTGGCAGTTATTTGATGCAGTGGCCAAGCAACCAGAGCAACAAACTCAAGCGGGAGAGGCAGTCAAACTACCTGAAAACTTTGATATTCAATTAGGTGAAGTCGCTATTTATGGCGGGTCATTTACTTATTTAGATGGTCAAACGGGTGCTAAACAACAAATTAGCGATTTAGAACTGGCTATATTACTGCCTTCACTGCGTAAACAGCTTGAAGTAACCGGTGCTATTACTTATATGCAAGAGCGATTTGAGCTTGATGTAAAACTTAATACACCAGCAAAAGCGATTGAAGGCGCCACATTTAATGTAAAGCAAACGCTTAACTCACGTTTAGTAGATCTAATGTTTGATGGCAGCATAGCCAAACAAGGCCAAGACATTAAAGGACTTTTAACACTTAACGGTGATTCGGTTAAAAATATTGCTAACTGGCAAGGAGTTGACTTAAACGCTAAAAACAATGCGTTTAACGCCTTTAGCATCAATGCCGAAATGCACTTACTCGGTGAAGAGTTTAACTTAACTGAATTAGTAGCAACGCTCGATGCACTCGAGATTAAAGGTAAAAGTAAGTTAAATCTAGGCAGTCGCTTAGCTGTTAATGCTGATATTGACTTAGGCATGCTTGATTTAAATCCTTACTTACCTGAAACCGTAGCTAAAAAAGAAGTCCCAGCAAAAGACGACTCTAAGCCTGCAGAGCCAATAGTGTGGGATGATACTAAAATTGATTTAAGTGGCTTGAATGCATTAGATGCAAATGTGATTGTCCGTTCAAGTGGCTTAAAAGCGAACGATATTAAACTCGGCGCCAACCAGTTTACTGTGGCACTAAAAAATAGCGTTGCTAAATTAAGTTTAGACAGCTTTGCGGCTTATGAAGGAACAGGTAAAGGGGTGGTGACTATCAATGCTCAAAATACCCCTTATAAAATAGCAACCAACTTCGATTTAGATAAAATAGACGCACAGCCATTACTTAGCGATGCTGCAGGCTTTGATAAGCTAATGGGCAAGGGCTCTTTAAACTGGAATCTAACCACAGCAGGGCAAAGCCAAAAAACGTTTATTAACGCGCTTAATGGTAAACTAGGATTCAAGTTCGCTGATGGTGCAGTTAAGGGAGCAAACGTAGCAGAAATGGTGCGTAAGGGGAAAGAGCTAGTTAAAGGCAACTTTAATGCCGTGTCTGAGGGATTAGATACAGGATTTGAGGAATCTGAGAAAACAGATTTCTCTGCACTTTCTGGTAGTTTTAACTTTACCAATGGCGTAGGCAAAAATACTGATTTATCGTTGATCAGCCCCTTAATACGTATTTCAGGTGAAGGAGACGTTGATTTACCGCAAACTCAGGTTAATTACCGCCTAGTAACAGGTCTCGTTGATTCTATTGAAGGTCAGGGTACTACCGATGATAGCACTGGCTTTAAAATTCCCCTGAGGATAAAAGGCCCATTTCATGATGTTGGCATAAAATTAGATATAGGCAGTGCGGTTAAAGACGAAGCAAAAGAAAAAGCTAAAGACAAAATTAAAGACAAATTAAAAGGTTTATTTGGCTAATTTTAATTACTGATATAAAACAAGGCACCGTAAAGGTGCCTTGTTTGTTTTATAACCACCTGTAATTTAGATAGATAGCATAAAAAACCAGTTTCTAATTTATCATCCGCATTAAATTAATTAAAAAATAACCTACCACTCCCCCCTCAATGCTGATACAATTGCCCGCCCTTAAGAGACATCTAGTATGTTTTTTGAGTGGGATTCAATCGAAATGTCTTGATTTTAAACAAATTTAAGACAAGTTGTAATTACTACACCGGAGGTCATTAACATGATCCAAATGCAAACTCAGCTGGAAGTTGCTGATAACAGCGGCGCTCGCAAAGTGCAGTGTATAAAAGTCCTTGGTGGTTCACACCGTCGCTATGCAGCGATTGGCGATATCATTAAAGTTTCTGTAAAAGAAGCGATTCCTCGCGGTAAAGTGAAGAAAGGTGATGTTAAAAACGCGGTAGTTGTGCGTACCAAAAAAGGCGTTCGTCGTCCAGACGGTTCATTGATCCGTTTCGACAGCAATGCGGCTGTTATCTTAAATGATAACTTGCAGCCTATTGGTACTCGTATTTTCGGCCCTGTGACTCGCGAACTTCGTAATGAAAAGTTCATGAAAATCGTTTCACTAGCCCCAGAAGTACTGTAAGGAGTCTATCATGGCAGCAAAAATCCGTCGTGATGACGAAGTAATCGTACTAGCAGGTAAAGACAAAGGTAAGCGCGGCAAAGTGCTTTCAGTTGTAACCGAGTCTGGTCGAGTATTTGTCGAAGGCATTAACTTAATCAAGAAACACCAAAAGCCGGTTCCACAGTTGAACCAAGCTGGCGGTATTGTTGAGAAAGAAGCGTCTATCGACGTATCAAACGTTGCGATCTACAACTCGGAAACGAGCAAAGCAGATCGTGTAGGTTTCAAGATTGAAGATGGTAAGAAATTACGTATCTTTAAATCTACTGGTAAAACTATCTAATAGTTGGAGTAGAATGATGGCGAAACTGCATGAAGTATATAAAGACAAAGTAGTTGCTGAACTTCAAGAGAAGTTTGGTTTCAGCTCTGTCATGCAAGTCCCTCAGATCGAGAAGATCACATTAAATATGGGTGTGGGCGAAGCCTTAGCTGACAAGAAGATTTTAGATAACGCTGTTGCGGATCTAGAAGCTATCTCTGGTCAGAAACCTTTAATCACTAAAGCACGCAAATCTGTTGCTGGCTTCAAAGTGCGTGAAGGTTACCCGATTGGTTGTAAAGTAACCCTACGCGGCGAGCGTATGTGGGACTTTTTTGAGCGTTTGGTTTCAATCGCTATCCCACGTATCCGTGACTTCCGTGGTGTAAGTGCTAAGTCTTTTGATGGACGTGGTAACTACAGCATGGGCGTACGTGAACAAATCATCTTCCCAGAAATTGATTATGATAAAGTAGACCGTGTACGCGGTATGGATATCACAATCACTACATCTGCGAAATCAGATGAGGAAGGCCGTGCGTTGTTAGAAGCGTTTAACTTCCCATTCAAGAAATAAGGGTAGGGTTATGGCAAAGAATTCTATGAAAGCGCGCGAAGCAAAGCGCACTAAACTAGTTGCTCAGTACGCTGAAAAGCGTGCAGCACTAAAAGCTATCATCAGTGATGTTAATACATCTGAAGATGATCGTTGGGACGCGGTACTTAAGCTACAAGCTTTACCTCGTGATTCTAGCCCTGCACGTCAACGTAATCGTTGTAACATTACGGGCCGCCCACATGGTTTCCTTCGCAAATTCGGCATGAGCCGTATTAAAGTTCGCGAAGCAGCTATGCGCGGTGAAATTCCTGGCCTTAAAAAGGCTAGCTGGTAATAGAATCATGGGAGTAAGACTATGAGCTTGCAAGATCCTATCGCGGATTTATTTACACGAATCCGTAACGGTCAGTCAGCGAAGAAAGTATCTGTAACGATGCCTAATTCGAAACTGAAAGTAGCAGTAGCTAATGTATTAAAAAATGAAGGTTACATCGCAGACTTCGCAGTAAGTGGTGATGTTAAACCTGAGCTTTCTATCGAGTTAAAGTACTTCGAAGGCAAAGCTGTTATTGAAAATATCCAGCGTGTAAGTCGCCCTGGTCTACGTATCTATAAGAGACGTGACGAATTACCGAAGGTAATGGGTGGTTTAGGTATCGCTATCGTATCAACTTCTAAAGGCCTAATGACAGACCGCGCAGCACGTAGTGCAGGCGTTGGTGGTGAAATCATTGGTTTTGTAGCTTAATCGGAGGGGAACTATGTCTCGCATAGCAAAGGCACCAATAAACGTTCCTGCCGGTGTAGAAGTTACATTAAAAGGCCAGGAAATCACAGTTAAAGGCAAAAACGGTGAACTTACTCGTACAATCAACGATGCAGTTGAAGTACAAGTTAACGACAACGTTATTACAACTTTACCTCGTGAAGGCGTAGCCAATGCATGGGCACAAGCAGGTACTGCTCGCGCTCTAATCAACAACATGGTTGTTGGTACGCATGAAGGTTACGAGAAGAAACTTCAGTTAGTAGGTGTTGGTTACCGTGCTGCAGCTAAGGGCAAAGTTTTAGACTTAACTCTTGGTTTCTCGCACCCAGTTAATTTCGCAGTTCCTGAAGGAATTACGATTGAAACTCCAAGCCAAACAGAAGTTCTAGTTAAGGGCGTAGACAAGCAGTTAGTTGGTCAAACAGCTGCTAACATTCGTGCATACCGTAAACCTGAGCCTTATAAAGGTAAAGGTGTTCGTTATTCAGATGAGAATGTACGCCGTAAAGAGGCTAAGAAGAAGTAAGGTAAGACGATGGATAAAAAAACAGCTCGTCTACGTCGTGCTAAACGCACTCGTAGAAATTATATTGAACAAGGCACAACGCGTCTTGTTATCCACCGCACGCCACGTCACATTTATGCTCAAGTTGTAAACGCTGAGGGTAATGTACTGGCTGCTGCTTCTACTGTTGAGAAAGCTATTAGCGAAACAGTTAAAGGCACAGGCAACGTTGCAGCTGCACAAGCAGTTGGTAAAGCGGTTGCTGAACGTGCGGCTGACAAAGGCATCGAAAAGATTGCTTTTGATCGCAGTGGCTTTAAATATCACGGCCGTGTGAAGGCGCTAGCTGATGCTGCGCGTGAAGCCGGTTTGCAATTCTAGGAGTAGACAATGGCTAACGTAGAAGCAAAGCAACAACAGCCTGATTTAGCTGAAAAGCTAATCGCGGTGAACCGTGTGTCTAAAGTAGTTAAAGGTGGTCGTATCTTTAGCTTTACTGCACTAACTGTAGTTGGTGATGGCGCAGGTAAAGTAGGTTTCGGTTATGGTAAAGCACGTGAAGTTCCAGCTGCTATTCAAAAAGCAATGGAAAAAGCACGTCGTAACATGATCAACGTAGACCTAAATGGCAACACATTACAGCATCCTGTTAAAGGACGTCATGCTGGCTCACAAGTGTTTATGAAACCAGCATCTGAAGGTACTGGTATCATTGCAGGTGGTGCTATGCGTGCAGTACTTGAAGTGACTGGTGTGCAGAACGTACTTTCTAAATGTTACGGTTCTACTAACCCGATCAACGTTGTACGTGCAACGATCTCAGCACTTGAGAACATGAATTCTCCTCAGTCGATCGCTGCAAAACGTGGTCTTCGAGTAGATGAGATTTTGGGGTAAACCATGGCTAATAAAACTGTAAAAGTAACACAAGTAAAAAGCTCTATCGGTCGTTTACCGAAGCATAAAGCTACATTACGCGGTCTTGGTTTACGTCGTATCAATCACACTGTTGAGTTAGAAGACACAGCATGTGTGCGTGGTATGATTAACCAGGTTTATTACATGGTTAAGGTAGAGGGGTAATTCGATGCATTTGAATACACTTTCACCTGCTGCAGGTTCAAAAACTGCTCCAAAACGTGTTGGTCGTGGTATCGGTTCTGGTCTTGGTAAGACTGGTGGCCGTGGTCACAAAGGTCAAAAATCACGTTCTGGCGGTAAAGTACGCGTTGGTTTCGAAGGCGGTCAAATGCCTATGCAACGTCGTCTACCTAAGTTCGGTTTCACTTCTCGCAAATCTTTAGTATCTGCAGAAATTAACCTATACGAAATCGCTAAAGTTGAAGGCGATGTGGTAGACCTAAGCGCGTTACAAGCAGCTGGTCTAGTTAAAAAGAACGTTCAGTTCGTTAAAGTTGTTAAATCTGGCGAAGTTTCACGCGCTGTTACCGTTAAAGGCCTTAAGGCTTCTAAAGGTGCACGCGAAGCTATCGAAGCTGCCGGAGGCAAGGTAGAAGACTAAGGAAGTACTAATGGCTAAACCAGGTCAAGATACACAAAGTGCACAAGGTGGACTTTCGGAATTGAAGCGCCGATTACTCTTCGTATTGGGTGCTATCATAATTTACCGTCTAGGTTCATTTGTGCCGATCCCTGGGATTGACGCCGCTGTACTTGCCGATTTCTTCGAGCAACAAAAGGGCACCATTGTTGAGATGTTCAACATGTTTAGCGGTGGTGCGCTTGAGCGAGCTTCAGTGTTAGCACTGGGTATCATGCCGTATATCTCGGCTTCGATTATTACGCAACTATTAACGCATATGTATCCGCCGTTTATAGAGCTTAAGAAAGAAGGTGAGCAAGGGCGTAAAAAGATAAGCCAGTACACACGCTACGGCACGCTTGTGCTTGCTACTATCCAATCAATCGGTATTGCCACAAGCTTACCGGGCATGATGAACGGGTTAGTTGTTAACCCAGGTATGGGATTCTATTTCACCGCAGTGGTGAGTTTAGTAACCGGTACTATGTTCCTTATGTGGTTGGGCGAACAGATAACAGAACGTGGTATCGGTAACGGTATCTCAGTTCTAATATTTGTTGGTATTGTAGCTAACCTGCCGTCTGCTATTGGTTCGACAGCCGAAATGGCGCGCCAAGGTGATTTGAATGTTTTTGTACTGTTGATGGTTGCGGTTATAGTATTCGCTGTTACTTATCTTGTTGTATTCTTTGAACGTGGTCAACGACGTATTGTTGTTAACTACGCCAAACGTCAACAAGGTCGTCAAGTATTTGCTGCTCAAAGCACGCATTTACCTCTGAAAGTAAATATGGCGGGTGTTATTCCACCAATCTTCGCTAGCAGTATAATTCTGTTCCCTGGTACAATTGCAAGCTGGTTCGGCCAGGGTGAAGGTCCGGTTGCTGATGTGCTACAAGCAATTGCTACAACGTTGACTCCAGGTCAGCCTTTGTATGCAATGGTTTTAGCTGCGGCTATCATCTTCTTCTGCTTTTTCTACACAGCGTTGGTTTTTAACCCGCGTGAAACAGCAGACAACCTGAAAAAATCTGGCGCATTTATCCCAGGTATTCGTCCAGGTGAGCAGACATCTAAATACATTGATAAAGTGATGACACGCCTGACATTGGCAGGTGCTTTGTATATAACCTTTATCTGTCTGGTGCCCGAATTCATGACTATGGCATGGCAAACGCCATTCTATTTCGGCGGTACATCAATTTTGATTATCGTTGTTGTAATCATGGACTTTATGGCACAAGTACAGACGCATCTGATGTCACATCAGTATGATTCTGTGCTGAAAAAAGCGAACCTTAAAGGCTACGGTCGATAAGGTCAGTTTACGGAGTTGAGCAATGAAAGTACGTGCTTCCGTTAAGAAAATATGCCGTAACTGTAAAGTTATTAAACGTGCTGGTGTAGTACGCGTAATTTGCAGTGAGCCTAAGCATAAGCAAAGGCAAGGCTAAGTAAACAGTCGTGCAGGCTGAGGTTTCTCGGCCTGTGTTTTTAGTTGTGATTTGGTCTTCGTTTGAGTATCCTTACGGGCTTTTCAAACAGATGATTACCAAATTCAAATATAGGAGATGTGTTAGTGGCCCGTATCGCTGGCATTAACGTCCCTGATCATAAACATGCAGTTATTGGTTTAACAGCTATTTATGGCATAGGTAAGACTCGCTCTAAGGCTATCTTAGAAGCGACTGGTATCGCCGAGACCACAAAAATCGGTGAACTTTCAGACGAAACACTTGACGTATTGCGTGAAGCAGTTGGCAAGTACACTGTAGAAGGTGACCTTCGTCGTGAAGTTACTTTGAATATCAAGCGCCTTATGGACCTTGGTTGTTTCCGTGGCCTACGTCACCGTCGCTCTTTACCACTTCGTGGTCAAAGAACAAAGACTAACGCGCGTACCCGTAAGGGTCCTCGTAAGCCTATTAAGCGATAAGGGGATAGTAAAATGGCTAAGACACCAATTCGTCGTAAAAAGGTTAAAAAGCAAGTTGCTGATGGTATGGCTCATGTTCATGCGTCTTTCAACAACACTATTGTAACGATTACCGACCGTCAAGGTAATGCACTATCATGGGCTACTGCCGGTGGTTCAGGTTTCCGTGGTTCACGTAAATCTACTCCATTCGCTGCTCAGGTTGCTGCAGAGCGTGCAGGTACTGCTGCTCAAGAATACGGTTTAAAAAATCTAGAAGTTTTCATCAAAGGTCCAGGTCCAGGTCGTGAATCTGCTGTACGTGCTTTGAATGCTGCTGGTTACCGTATCACCAACATTACTGACGTGACGCCAATACCACATAATGGTTGTCGTCCACCGAAGAAACGTCGCGTTTAACAATAGGTTAGGAGAAATAACATGGCAAGATATTTGGGCCCTAAGCTCAAGCTGAGTCGTCGTGAAGGTACTGACCTGTTCCTTAAGAGCGGCGTAAGAGCTATCGACTCTAAGTGTAAACTTGAGACTGCACCTGGTCAGCACGGCGCTCGTAAAGGACGCCTATCTGATTACGGTTTACAATTACGTGAAAAGCAAAAAGTACGTCGTATTTACGGTGTATTAGAAAAGCAATTCCGTAACTACTACAAAGAAGCTGCTCGCCTTAAAGGCAACACAGGTGAAAACTTGTTACAGCTTTTAGAGCAACGTTTAGACAATGTTGTATATCGCATGGGTTTTGCTAGCACACGCGCTGAAGCACGTCAGTTAGTAAGCCACAAAGCGATTCTAGTTAATGGTCGTGTTGTGAATATTCCTTCATACGTAATTACTCCAGAAGATACTGTTGTAATCCGTGAGAAGTCTAAAACACAAGCACGTATCATCGCTGCTCTAGAGTTGGCTGAGCAACGTGAAAAGCCGACTTGGGTTGAAGTTGACGGTAAGAAATTGGAAGGTAGCTTCAAGCGCCTACCTGAGCGTTCAGATCTGTCTGCGGACATTAATGAACAACTAATCGTCGAACTTTACTCTAAGTAAAGTTAAGAGTTAAGAGAGGATAAAATGCAGGGTTCTGTTACAGAATTTCTAAAACCAAGGTTAGTCGATATCGACGCTATCAACCCAACGCGTTCTAAAGTAGTTTTAGAACCACTCGAGCGTGGCTTTGGTCACACTTTGGGTAATGCCTTACGCCGTATACTGTTATCATCTATGCCTGGATGTGCAGTAACTGAAGTTGAAATCGACGGTGTATTGCATGAGTACAGCGCGAAAGAAGGCGTACAAGAAGACATCATTGAAATACTACTAAACCTTAAAGGTCTAGCGGTAACGTTAGAAGGCAAAGATGAAGTTTTTCTGACCCTGACTAAATCTGGTGTAGGCCCTGTGACTGCGGCAGATATTCAGCACGATGGCGATGTAACAATTGCTAACCCAGATCATGTTATTTGTAATTTAACAACAAATAACAGCGAGATCAGCATGCGTATTCGTGTTGAGCGTGGTCGTGGTTATGTGCCGGCATCTAGTCGTTTATCCTCTGATGACGATGAGCGTCCAATTGGTCGATTGCTGCTTGATGCATCATTCAGCCCAGTTGAACGTATTGCGTACTCGGTTGAATCAGCCCGTGTTGAGCAACGTACAGATTTAGACAAGTTAATCATTGATATGGAAACAAACGGCACCTTAGATCCTGAAGAAGCGATCCGCCGTGCGTCTACTATCTTAGCTGAGCAATTAGATGCATTCGTAGATTTACGTGATGTAACTGAGCCAGAAGAGAAAGAAGAGAAGCCAGAATTCGATCCTATTCTACTTCGTCCAGTTGATGATCTTGAATTAACAGTACGTTCAGCAAACTGTTTGAAAGCCGAGCAAATTCAATATATCGGTGATTTAGTTCAGCGCACTGAAGTTGAGCTTCTTAAAACGCCTAATCTAGGTAAGAAGTCTCTAACTGAAATAAAAGACGTGCTAGCTTCACGTGGTCTTTCTCTAGGCATGCGCCTAGAAAATTGGCCGCCTGCAAGCCTAGCTGAATAATCTAAATCACTATATTAGTTTAGTTAGAAGGATAGGGTCATGCGCCATCGTAAGAGTGGTCGTCAATTAAACCGTAACAGTAGCCATCGTAAAGCGATGTTCAGCAATATGGCAGGTTCTTTGGTGAAACATGAAATCATCAAAACTACTTTGCCTAAAGCGAAAGAGTTACGCCGTGTAATTGAACCTTTAATCACACTGGCTAAGACTGACAGTGTAGCAAATCGCCGTTTAGCGTTTGCTCGCACGCGTGATAATGAAGTAGTTGGTAAGTTATTCAGTGAAATCGGTCCTCGTAATGCGGATCGTCCAGGTGGTTACACTCGTATTCTTAAGTGTGGCTTCCGTGCTGGTGATAATGCACCAATGGCTTATATTGAACTAGTTGGTCGCCCAGCGGCGAGCGAAGAAGTTCAAGAAGACGCGCAGTCTGCAGAGTAAGTCTTAAAGAGACACCAAAAAGCCGAGCTTATGCTCGGCTTTTTAATATCTAAAATTCACACAAAATGAATAAAGTTTTTAGCTCTATTATTAATAGCAAATTTATTCTCATTCCTTTCATCTAATAAAATAGCCTAACTAGAATCGACGAATCATAATGCGAGCGTTTAGGACTGCTATCTTTCTATTTATAAGTAAAGCTATTTAGACCAATAAATATATGACCATGTAACGACTTTTACAGTTTATAGTTATTAATATAAAAAAGTTCGAAATAGTTGATACCCTCCAATAGCTCATTAACTTTATATAGTAGAGTTCTTGCCTGATGTACTTATTCGCCACTAATCTAAATGGCCATATAAAGCTAAACAATTTGTTTTCTTAGTAATCGCTACAATAACTATAAAAAGATTTTTCCAAAAAATAAGTTTTTACAGCTTTAAAGGCGAAATATGATTAGCTTTAGTTGTCTTTTTAAGCGTTTAGTCTAAATATCCAGCGAACAGTCATTTATTTCAAGTTTTCTGCAAAAAAGGGTTGATCTGTTTTCGGATCTCCCTATAATGCGACCCCACTGAGACGGGGAACGCCAACGCATAGCGAGGCACGAGCTACTCAGTGAGTCGAGTACAACTTAGTT
>NZ_PNDI01000090.1:0-215 GCF_005887465.1 Pseudoalteromonas sp. S1610
ATGGCAAAAGAAAAGTTTGAACGCGTAAAACCGCACGTAAACGTTGGTACAATCGGCCACGTTGACCACGGTAAAACTACACTAACTGCAGCAATCACTAACGTACTTGCAAAAGTATACGGCGGTGTTGCTAAAGATTTCGCATCAATCGATAACGCTCCAGAAGAGCGCGAGCGTGGTATCACAATCTCAACTTCACACGTTGAGTACGATAC
>NZ_PNDI01000091.1:0-1062 GCF_005887465.1 Pseudoalteromonas sp. S1610
CTTAAAAGCTGATAGCTAATCACTTTTCTTCAAGCATTAAAAAACCCGAGACTAAGCTCGGGTTTTTTTGAATGCTTAATGCATTACAACAGTTGATTACTCAACGATAGTTGCAACAACACCAGCACCAACAGTACGGCCACCTTCACGGATAGCGAAACGAAGACCTTCGTCCATCGCGATTGGCGCGATTAGAGTTACTGTCATCTTAACGTTATCACCAGGCATTACCATTTCTACGCCTTCTGGTAACTGTACGTCACCTGTTACGTCAGTTGTACGGAAGTAGAACTGTGGACGGTAACCTTTGAAGAATGGAGTATGACGACCACCTTCATCTTTAGAAAGTACGTATACTTCTGAAGTGAATGTTGTGTGTGGGTTGATTGAACCAGGCTTAGCTAGTACTTGACCACGTTCAACGTCTTCACGCTTAGTACCACGTAGAAGTGCACCAATGTTCTCACCAGCACGACCTTCGTCAAGAAGCTTACGGAACATCTCAACACCAGTACAAGTAGACTTAGTAGTCTCTTTGATACCAACGATTTCAACTTCGTCATTCACGTTGATGATACCAGCTTCAACACGGCCAGTTACAACAGTACCACGACCTTGGATTGAGAAAACGTCTTCGATAGGCATGATGAATGGCTTATCGATGTCACGCTCTGGCTCTGGAATGTAAGAATCTAGTGCTTCTGCAAGCTCTACGATTTTAGCTTCCCATTGCTCTTCGCCTTCAAGTGCTTTAAGTGCAGAACCTTGAATTAGTGGTAAGTCATCACCTGGGAAGTCGTATTCAGAAAGAAGTTCACGAACTTCCATTTCTACTAGCTCAAGTAGCTCTTCATCATCAACCATGTCACATTTGTTCATGAACACAACGATGTAAGGAACGCCAACTTGGCGAGAAAGTAGGATGTGCTCACGAGTTTGTGGCATAGGACCGTCAGTCGCAGCAACTACTAAGATAGCGCCGTCCATTTGAGCAGCACCAGTGATCATGTTTTTAACATAATCGGCGTGTCCAGGACAATCTACGTGTGCGTAGTGACGAGG
>NZ_PNDI01000092.1:0-12496 GCF_005887465.1 Pseudoalteromonas sp. S1610
TAGGAAACAGTTAATTTATTAGTATAAAAAAAGCCGCTTACTGCATTTGCTGTAAGCGGCTTTTTTTGTCTAGGCTCTAGGCTCTAGGCTCTAGGCTCTAGGCTCTAGGCTCTAGGCAGAATTAGAATGTGTAGTTGTACTGAGCACCTAATAATACTGCATGACCTTTTGATTCAAAAGACCATTGCTGTGGTAGTGTTTCGCTTTCTACTTTTTCAGTAAAGTTTTGTGTTTTACCACGTAATACGCTCACACCTAAATCAATATTTGAGTTTTGATCAATCGCATAGTTACCACCAAACGAGAACCAAAAACGGTCTGTATCAGGGATAGAAATTGATAAATGCTGTTGTGATACTGGTGATTCATCAAACGCAAAACCAGCACGAAGCATTAAATTTTCACTGTACTGGTAATCAGTACCGATTGAGTAACGCATTGCATCAGAGAAATTTTCTGTTTTTTCAAACGCACTGAACTTGCTACCTGTAGGTGCAGTAACTTGTGCTTCTAATGAGTCAAAGCTGCTCCAACCTGTCCATAATACGCTGTAGTGAACGCCTAGCTTTTCATCTAACTGGTGAGAACCCGAGAACTCAGCAATTGCTGGTAGTGTAATTTCAACTGAGCCAGGTAATTCAACTTGACCGTTTAACCCACCAGGAATAAATGAAGGTAGTTCATTCGAGTACTCACCTTCAAAAGTAATATCTGTTTCTGTACGGTAATTAAAACCAAAGCGGCTATTTTCATCTAATTGGTACATTAAACCAACGTTTAAGCCGTAACCCATGTCATCACCTTCAAGGTGAACAGCATCAGCACTTGCAGGAATAGATGCAATAGCAGGGTTTACAGGAGGTACTACGCCAAACTTACGAATAATCTTCGCTTCTGCATAAATTGCATTTAAACCAATACCAAAACTGAACTGCTCAGATACTTTATAAGCAACACTTGCGTTCATGTTTACAGTAACAATTTCAGTTTCACCAGCAATTTGGCCAGCTGCGTAATCATCGTTAAACTCAGTGGCAAGGCCAAAGTTAGAAAATGCACCAAAACCAACCGATACTTTATCGTTTACTGGCATAGTGAAATAACCAGCAGGAATAATCGCGCTAGGTGCGATGCTGTCATCATCTAGTACGCTGTTATCTAAACCGTAGGCATTACCTGTGCCTTTTAGGCTAACATCAGGAATGACAGCCATAGCTGCAACGCTAAGTTGCTTCTCTTTAAACAACGTCATTAACGCTGGGTTACGAGCAACCACAGAGGCATCATCTGCTACAGACGCTTCACCTGCGTATGCACGACCTAAACCAGATACATTTTGCTCAGCAAGTTGAAAAGCCGCTGCAAAGGTATCAGCTGAAACAAATGCCAGCGATGCAGCAATAAGAGTTTTAGTAAATTTCATTGTTGTGTCCTTAGCCAAACTTACTGTTTGGATAGCTATGTGTGTTGTTATTAGAGTTTCAAACCCGCGTACACTACCTTAATTTTTTATAAAAAACCCTACCAAAACGTTAAAAAAGGCCAAAAAACACGTTTTTTAACGACAATTTAACAACTATTTAAAACTCATCGGAGCAGAAGTATGGTATTAGAGTATATACTCTAATGATATTAATTCTCATTTGCATTGACTTAACTTGCGTTGCAATTTACACTGCCAATAAAATCACCAAGGGAGAAAACAGTGATCATTTTACTTATTGTTACAGCGCTTACTTTTTGTGGCTTAAGTGTTTATTTCTTTTATAAAGCAAATTATTGCGCGTGTACGCAGGCAGGTAAATGTGACAACCCAGTTAATCTCTATTGGTTAGCAGCCATTAGCATGGCAATTATTTCTTTGGTTTTTTGCTGCTTAGCGCTGCATGTAGAATTAGGCACATTACTGTGGATAACGTTAATGGGAAATTGCTTTTTAGGTGGGTATATTTCTGCTAAAACAAACAGAAAAAGACGATGCAAAAATACTAAAGCAGTAAATGCTCTTTTAAAAGTCGAGGTAAGTTAATTTTATAATCAGCTGGTTTTACACTTGCTTGTATTTTTATTTCATTATTATTTGAGCTCAAATCAATATCTTTTGCGGTAACATGATGGTTATGTTTTGCGTTATAAAAAAGCTTAACTTTAGGTTTAATTGGGTTTGAATGATTACCTTCTAGCACCAAGGCCAAACGCTCATTGGTTAACTTAACAATAGTACCCACCGGGTGAACACCTAAACACTTTATAAATAGCTGTACTAACTCTGCATCAAATAGCTGTTTATTTGCCAACAAATAACGCAGTGCATTTATAGGCTCATCCCCTTCTTGATGAGGTCTGTCTGCGGTGAGCGCATCGTATACGTCAACAATCGCTAAAATCCGAGCAGGACGACTTATCTTGCTGTCATCGACTCCTCGAGGATAACCAGAACCATCAAGGCGCTCATGATGATTTACAATCATATCTAACATTAAAGAGGTGATACCTTTCCCACCTTTTAATAACCCTAAGCTTTGTGCAACATGCTTTTTTATTGCCATCATCTCGTTACCTGTAACTTTACCAGGTTTAGAGAATATTCCTTGAGGTAATTTGGCCTGCCCTAGGTCATGCATTAATGCCCCCATAGCAAGCTCCTGAACAACATCGCGTTTATACCCTAAATACTTAGCGAATACCGCTGTAAAAATGGTGCAGTTGATCATATGACGCCAGTTATAGCTATGCTTATCTTTAATACGAGTTAAAATGGTCATTGCATGTTCATTACGAAATACTGAGCTGACTATTTCATTACTTATCTCATTAAGCGCATCAGTATTCAGTGACAAACCTGAGGTTAAATCACCAAAAATACTTTGTAATTTTCTGTTGTGGGCATCATAACTAACACTGGCTTTGGCAAACTCTTGTTGCAAGCTGACAACTCGCTTTTTACTAGCGGGCTTATCTTGATTTGTAGCTGCGGCTTGTGGTTTTTCTTGTACTTTATATTTAGCCGGTACAGCCACATCACTTTTTGTAAAATCAATAAGAAGCTCTAGTACTCCTTCGGTAATTAAACGCTGAATTATAGATTTATCACGTACCAAACCACTGGTTTTAATTTTTATACCATCAACACTCTCCTGCTGCTTGGTCACGCTATTTACGTACATGCCGGGAATAAGCTCTGATATAGGTAAGGTAACTAACATAAATGTGAGGATTTCTATAATTAAGGAATATTTTCTTTTAATAGCATTATTTAGCTATAAAAGTCTAGCTTTTGAGTTTAGGGTAATAATAAATTATTAACACTAAAATCCTACGACTATTGATATTAAACTATAACCGCAGCACTGAGTATACGCCTAACGGTGTAAATTAGATTGCTACAAATATTATTATTTAACTGAGAATAAAAATAGTGAGTTAATTTAAATAGCTACGATCGTTTTGAAGGGGAGTAAAAAGTAAAACGCAAATGGCGCTCTCGGTAGGGATCGAACCTACAACTCAGCCTCCGGAGGGCCACGTGATATCCATTTCACCACGAGAGCACATTTGTTGCCTCCACATCAACTCGCGATATCAATGCTTTAGCATGCGCAATAATAAAGGCATCTTTGTATAAATACCAGCATGATTCGTTTACATGTCTATAATTTAAGCTAATCACTTAACAAAAGGTAAAAAAAGCGCTATTTATTTATATTCTATAAAAAAACAGTAACGCTTTAGACACATATTATCTATTATTGTCACTGGACGGAAAGATTAAACACGAGGAAGTAATTATGAAGTTAATGTCAACAGAACAAGTTGCTGAGTTTTTAGGAGTTAAAGTCGAGCGAGTTAAACGCTTAACACGAGAAAGCTTACTTATTGCCAAAAGTGAAGATGCTAATGGCGAACCACAGTATGACGCCGATGAAGTAGCTAAATATAAAGAGCTAGCAGCTCGGTTTGGTGGTTTGTAGCTAAACTTATAACTACTTGGGGATAAGCTGGGCTATTTATTGAATTAGATAATCCAGCTGCTCACACAATTTTTTAACCTTATCACTGACACCACGCGCAGAATACCAACAAATACAAAGCACTAAGAATACTACTTGATAACACTTTAACTTTTCTATCGAGGGACTAAAATTACACTCCTGAGGTAAATATGAATGATAGGTTTTCAGTAACTGTGCTTTTTGTATTTGTGTTAACTCAAAACTAACTGCTAATGCAGCTAAATCAAAGTAAACATCGTTAGTTTTAGCGTATTCAAAGTCAATTAAGTACATGCCCTCTGTGTTGAGAATAATATTTTCTTTAACTAAATCATTATGGCAAAAACCGTTATCTCTAGGTTGGCTATAAATATAGACTAAAGCTGATTCAACCCCCTGCTGATATTGCTGATAAAGTTCGGTGTCAGAGTAGTAATCAAGCTCGAACTTAATATCCATTGGCTCTGTTACGATATTATGTTGGTGTAAACTGACCAATTTTTTTATTAGTTCAGATGTGTAGTTGTCTTGCGCTATATCACCGTCAATATATTCAAAAATGGCTAACTTTTTTTCTTCATTGAGCCACATTGGTGCAGGACAAACTTTATACTCTGCAAAGCTTGCTTGCGCTGCTAAGCCTATAGATGGCCAGTGTTCCCGATAACTCTTTAATAGGTAAGCTTGCTGCGCTGTATGGACAAGGAAATTATCGTTACTTAAACCACTATACAAACGCTCACTACTGAGAACATTAAGTTGCGGGTCAAAAGCGCTAAATATAGCGCTTATATTGTCAAAGGTCATTGTGGCTCTTATAGCTGAGCTAGAGGCTTAGCTTGCTCTTGCTCGTACTCTTCATACCAGGTTTTAAACCCCCATGCTGCCATTAGCGTGTAGAAGATAAACAACGCAAGTGTTGGGTAATAGCCTTTTTCGTAATACAAGTACATCGAAGCGGCATCTATCACTATCCAATATAACCAATTCTCCAGCACTTTTTTGGCCACTAAATAAGTAGTAACAACAGCAAAACAAGTGGTAAAACTATCTAAATAGGCAAAATCAGCATGGGTATAATTAGTCATTATATAGCCCAAAATTATCGCAACTAAGGACGTTATACTGATAATGCCAATATGTTGACTTACCCGCCATGATGTAATTGCTAATTCCTGTTTACCTACTCCACTCCTCCTCCATGCTAGCCAGCCATAGACTGCCATATACATATAATAAAAATGCAGCAATGACTCCATTAATAAAGCGCCATTCCAGTACATAATAGTGTAAATTAAGGTACTAAAGAATGCCGCAGGCCAGCACCAAAGGTTTTCTTTGATAGCTAATAAAAGGTAAGTCATAGACAAAGCCACTGCAATATATTCCCAGTGTGACATCGCAGTAAACCCAGCAAGAGTTTGGTTAATAAAGTCCATTATTGGCTCACTAAGCTATTAAGCATTATTCAGGAGAAAGATCACCAGAAAGAAATTTACAAACAAAAATAGCCTTGCCAAACTCTTCGTATGAACGTTTTATTTCAGTACTAAGTACCGACATTACTAAGTCATAGTCACCAAAAATTTGCGTCGACAATGTGTTTGTAATCACTTTTAAATCATCATAGGTATTTAACCGGTCAATAAATCCTTTAATAAAGGGAATATAATCTTGATGAAGCGGGTATTTACTGATCTCTACTGATAATTTCATTTCAAACTCAACTTTTTAATTATTTGATTTCAACTAATCATTCAACGCAACTTAAATACAGTGTAAAATTACACTAACACTCAATATAACTGAGCTTATTATGGCACGCAGAATTACCTATACTTTTAAAAATCAACCGCGCGAAATTAACTTCGCAAAAGATAAATACCACGATATGTATCAGGCTATTGCGGCTGCTGAGGGTATCGATTTAACTAATTACTTAAACATGGTACGCCAAATTGAAATGACCTCTAAAGGTTCATCGGCGGTACGCAATTTTCGCGACCAAGAGTTTGCACGTATGGGCTTTAGCGATATTTACTTTATAAAAGAGTAACCATACCCAGTAAGCTAGCATCACGATCATGACAGCAATGTAAACTTACTGCATATCTTTAATAATAAACATTAGCGCTGGTACTCATAACTTACACGCGGTGTGATATTACACAATAACTCGTAAGAAATAGTATCAGCACATTGTGCAATCTCTTCTACTGGTAACTCTGGCCCCCACATAATCACTTCATCACCCACCTGGACGTTGTGCTCGTTATTACCTATATCAAGGGTGATCATATCCATAGCTACACTACCCACAATACCGTAACGATGCCCATTAATAATCACGGGTGTGCCTTCTTTCGCATGACGCGGATAACCATCACCATAGCCCAGTGCAACCACAGCCAACACCGTAGATTTATCACTTTGCCAGCGGCCGCCATAGCCTACTTGCTCATGTGCCCCCACATTACGCACTGCTATCACTTTAGTGGTTAAGCGCATTACAGGCTTTAATTGGTGATCTTTACCTGTGTGATTAGCCATAGGCGATACACCATAAAGCATTAGCCCAGGTCTAACCCAATCACCATGGCCACTCGGCCACGCTATAATTCCCGCAGAGTTCGATAAACAATGAGCTTGTTGAACCTTTTGGGTTAAATTATCGAACAAAGTTATTTGCTGCACTGTTTTAGTATTTTTTACATCATCGGCACACGCAAAATGGGTCATTAAGTTTATTTTGTTTTGTGCATTTGGGCTGGCTTGTAGGCGCTGATAAAACATATCAAACTGCTCAGGCGCAATACCTAAACGATGCATGCCGGTATTTATTTTTAACCAGCAATTTAAAGGCGCATCTAGCTGCACACTTTCCAGCATTTTTAGCTGTATCTCGTCATGAATAATAGTTTGAAAATTATTCGCCAGTAAAATAGGTAAGTCTTCTTGATGAAAAAAGCCTTCTAGCAACACAATCGGTTTTGTAAGGCCACCTGCACGCAGCGCTAACGCTTCATCTATACGCGCAACCGCAAATGCATCTGCTTCATTTAAGTGTTGCGCAATAGTGACTAAACCATGCCCATAAGCATTCGCTTTAAGTACGGCCATTACTTTACTATTGGGCGCAAAGCGTTTTACCTGTGCTAGGTTATGTTCAAGCGCGGTTAAATTAATTTCAGCAGTGGCTAAGCGCATTAGTAATCATCATCTACAGCAGGCCCCGCGTAATTATCAAAGCGAGAGAATTGACCTTGGAAGGTTAGGCGCACTTTACCAATCGGACCGTTACGCTGTTTACCGATAATAATTTCGGCAATGCCTTTTTCAGTACTGTCTTCGTTATAGACTTCATCACGATAAATAAACATGATCAAATCGGCATCTTGCTCAATAGAGCCCGACTCACGTAAATCTGAGTTAATTGGACGTTTATCAGCACGTTGCTCTAGAGTACGGTTAAGCTGCGATAGAGCAACAACCGGACACTGCAACTCTTTTGCTAATGCTTTGAGTGAGCGTGAAATTTCGGCAATTTCTAAGGTACGGTTATCTGACAAGCTAGGTACACGCATTAATTGCAGGTAATCGACCATGATCATACTAATACCACCATGATCACGTGCTATACGACGTGCACGTGAGCGAACATCGGTAGGTGTTAAGCCTGAGGCATCATCAACGTACATTTTGCCTTTTTCCATGAGTAATCCCATGGTTGATGAAAGGCGCGCCCAGTCATCGTCATCTAGCTGACCAGTACGTACTTTAGTTTGGTTAATTCGGCCAAGGGACGCCAGCATCCTCATCATAATTTGTTCAGAGGGCATCTCTAGTGAGTAAATAAGCACTGGCTTGTCTTGAGTCATTGCGGCATGTTCAGCAAGGTTCATCGCAAAAGTGGTTTTACCCATTGATGGACGCGCTGCCACAATAATTAAATCAGATGGCTGCAAGCCTGTAGTCATTTTATCAAGATCAGCATAACCCGTGCTCACACCGGTCACACCATCTTGTGGTGATTGATAAAGCTCTTCTATTTTATCAACGGTTTTTTCAAGTATGTTGTGAATGCTTTGTGGGCCTTCACTACTTTTTGTACGCTGCTCAGCAATTTTAAATACTTTACTTTCAGCAAAATCAAGTAAGTCGTGGCTAGTACGCCCTTCAGGATTAAAGCCCGCTTCGGCTATTTCATTGGCAACACCAATCATTTCACGAACAACGGCGCGCTCGCGAACAATACTTGCGTAAGCGTCAATATTGGCAGCACTTGGGGTGTTTTTTGCTATTTCGGCTAAATACGCAAATCCACCAATACCTGACAGCTGGTTATTTTTTTCTAAACTCTCAGAAATTGTGATTAAGTCAATCGGATCACCAATTTCGGCAAGAGCTGTCATCGCCTCAAAAATAAGCTTATGGGTACGGGTATAAAAATCCTGCGCCACAACAAGTTCAGCTACGCGATCAAATGCTTGGTTATCAAGCATTAAACCACCTAAAACAGATTGTTCAGCTTCTATTGAATGGGGAGGAACTTTAAGAGTGTCGACTTGCTTATCTGGTTTGGCCATAACTTCACAGTACTAAAATTGAATAGCTCTATTCTATCGACTTGGCGGGGCTGTGCAAATAGCAAAGCAGGAAATCTTTTCCTGCTTTTTGTTACTTGAAATAAAATAGCTAATTATTGACGTTTAAGTTCGATAACACCGCTAATAGTATTCATCTCTACACTAGCATCAGTGCCATTAGTATTAAACTTAATTCCACTTGCTGGGCCATATTTGGCTTTTTGTACTTGATCGTTAGTTAACTGGTTGTCAATTTTACCGCCAGCGTGTGCTTCCACCTCAAATTGTGCTGATAAATCAGCAGGGAAATAAAACGCAGCGTTACCACTAACAGATTCAAAACTCACATCAGCATCACTCAGAAGGCGGTTAATTTGTACCTTAACTTCGCCATTAACGGTGCTTATTTGTAACTCTTTAATTGTATCTAAATTAAAGTTAATATCGCCATTTACGTTTTCTAAGCGAATATCATTGGCCGTCGAGTTTGATGTAATATCGCCATTAACCGCACTAAAACGAACTTCACCGCTAGATTGCTGATCATCAATCGAACCATTAACAGTTTCAAATTGAACTTTACCATTAAGTGCTTTTGCCTTGATGTCACCATTTACAGTGGTCAGCTTAATATCGCCATTAAGATCGTTTACTGTAATAGCCCCATTAACTACATCAATTTCAGTACCTTTTTGTAACTCTTTGGCCGTTATAGATGCATTAACACCCACAAATTCTAGCGCACTACTTTTTGGCATAAAAATAGTGAGCGTTGAGCCATTGTTGTTATTATCCCAATTAGAAAGTTCAGGCATTTTCACAATAAACTGGGTTTTATTACCCTGTGTTTTAAGTGTGTAGCCTTGTGCCTTATCATCAAGTTCACCGGTTACTTTAAATTGATTTTTATCCCAACCTGTCACTTTAATATCACCACGCTGGTTTTCAATGTGGATCACCCCAGCATTGGGTACCTCAATTTGCTGATCTATTTTTTCACCAGCAAATACGGCCATGGGTAATAAAGCGATCCCTAATATTATTGCTTTCATTTATTTCTCCTAGATGTGTTGCCAACGCGGTGCATGCACCTTGTTAATTAAGTCGAGTTGTTGTTGATAAACTTGCGCTAACATAGACAATAGCGCCTTGTTTTTCGGTTCATTTTCAAGAGTTTGCTTTATTGCTTGCTCTGCATCTTCAAGTTCTTGTAACTGTACTTGCCAATTGTCGGTCAATGCTGCTTGGCTTTGATATTGCACTAGTAAACTTTGTTTTTGTTTAGTAAAAAACTCACTCATTGCCACTGCAGTATTTGCCTCTGGTACTTTAAATAACAATACTGTGCTGACCAAAACCGCGGTAAAACATGCAGCAATGGCGGTGAGCTTTGGCCAATATTGGTTAGTATTAATAGTGGGCTGATTATTAGCTATTATTGCGCGTTCAATCCCATTCCACAGTTCTTTTTTTGGTGGAATATTTTTATCTAACTGGGTTAAAGACTCATTTAAGTAGTCATCAAAATTTGTTTTATTCATTTTCATACCACTGCTTTAATAATTGCCTTGCACGATGATATTGCGCCTTACTAGAGCCTACCGCCATACCTAACAGGGTTGCAATTTCCTCATGCCTGTAACCTTCTACTGCATAAAGCACAAATACCATTCTTGCGCGCTCAGGCAGTCTAACAATTAATTTATCTAGCCCATTTAATCCGTTACAGTCATGTGCAGCTTGTTCATCCATTCCGCTTTGCTCAAAGCTAATTACTTTATTAAGCCAATGTTTTTGTCTGCGCACATAACTAATAGCAATATTACTGGCGACACTATAAAGCCAAGTGGAAAACTGCGAACGCCCGTCAAATTGCGCTATTTTGCTCCATACTTGCACAAACACTTCTTGGGTAGCATCTTGTGCATACTCCTCATCGGCTATAAGCCTCAGGCATAAGCCATAAACTTTTGCTTTATGCATGTCATAGAGCGCTTTATAGGCTAACTGGTCGCCGTTTTTAACTTGATCAATAAGCATTTGCTGCACTTGATCAGTTATTGGCTGATTAGCGTCCATTAACATCGCAAATTTTTCCTGTTTATAATTATGTAATTGCAATTTAACTTATAAGACGCGCAGAAGAATAGAAAGGTTTAAATGAAATAGAAAATATTTGTAGAAAATGAAGCTTTATTTTAGAAACGTGCTTAATTTTACCCACAACAAACAATTTATTGCTTTGGGTTATAAATTTTAGACACAAAAAAACCGTGCAAAGCACGGTTTTTTTAACTTAATTCTAAAAATTAAGCTTCAGCAATAACGATTACTTTAATAGTAGCTGTTACGTCTGAGTGTACTGCGATTGCAACGTCAAATTCGCCAGTCTCACGGATAGTACCTAGAGGTAAACGAACTTCTGATTTAGCAACTTCAACACCAACAGCTGAGATAGCGTCAGCGATGTCACGAGTACCGATTGAACCGAATAATTTACCTTCGTCACCAGCTTTAGATACTAATGTAACTTCAGCTAATGCTTCAAGTTTGTCAGCGCGTGCTTGTGCTGCAGTTAACTGTTCAGCGATTTTTGCTTCTAGTTCTGCGCGACGTGCGTCAAACGTTTCAATGTTTGCTTTAGTTGCAGGAACTGCCTTACCTTGTGGGAAAAGGAAGTTACGTGCGAAGCCAGATTTAACTACAACCTGGTCACCTAGGCCACCTAGGTTAGCGATCTTATCTAGTAGAATAACTTGCATGTTTCTACACCTTTTAAAAACGTGTTAATCCGCTGCTTACTTATGTAAGTCAGTGTATGGAAGAAGGGCTAAGTAGCGAGCACGCTTAATAGCAGTTGCTAGCTGGCGCTGGTATTTAGCGCTAGTACCTGTGATACGGCTAGGTACGATTTTGCCACTTTCTGTAACATAGTTTCTAAGAGTAGCTAGATCTTTGTAATCGATTTGTTGTACGCCTTCCGCTTTAAAGCGGCAGAACTTACGACGTCTGAAATAACGTGCCATGAGATTAATTCCTCAAATAATTCTTTCTATATGCTGAGCATGCAAAACCAATTGGCTAAGGCCGTTACGACCTTCGTGGCGATTTAAAAAACCACTCACTTGCAATGCCTGCCCAACGTGCAAATGTTGAGTCTGTTGTTGCATTTGCTTACCACTGGCAACCACCTGAAGCCTAACATAACTATTACGGTTAAGATCTGCTTCAACTTGCATTGATTTATGTTCTACAACAAAAATACAATGCGGTATGCCCGCGGGGCTTTGGCTAAACTTGGGTGTTTTACAAACTACCCCCGATATAACCAGCTGATTCGTATATGGGCTAACCATTATAGTAACTGCTGACTACGTGCCATGCTAGGACTCAAAACAATTAAGCAGCTGGTGCTTCTTTCTTCTCTTCTCTTACAAGAGGAGACGCTTCAGTTACAGCGTTTTTAGTACGCATAACTAAGTTACGAAGCACTGCATCGTTGTAGCGGAAAGTAGTTTCTAGCTCGCTGATTACTTCAGTTGGTGCTTCAACGTTCATAAGAACATAATGAGCTTTATGAAGCTTGTTGATTGGGTAAGCCAGTTGACGACGGCCCCAGTCTTCAAGACGGTGGATAGTACCACCTGCTTCAGTGATAGAACCAGTATAACGTTCGATCATACCAGATACTTGCTCACTCTGATCAGGGTGAACCATGAATACGATTTCGTAATGACGCATGGATATTCCTTACGGTTAATAGAGCCTTCTACCGTTTCGGCCGGTCGGTTTAAGGCAAGGAATTAATAGTTTAAAAGCCGAAATGAGCGCGCATTTTACGCTTAGTAGGATAATTAAGCAAGCAGGTTTTTTAAGCTTTGATAGATAAGTGTTAAAGGTTTCGGGTTTCGGGTTTCG
>NZ_PNDI01000093.1:0-603 GCF_005887465.1 Pseudoalteromonas sp. S1610
CGTTCTCACAGTTATATGATGAATCGCAAAAAGCAATGAAAACAGTGCTTGAAAACGCCAGTGCTAATAGTAGTGCAAAACCAGGTTCAGATGAATATAAGATTGGTGCATTTTATTCTAGCTATATGGCTGAAAATGCTCGTGAAGAGTTAGGTATTTTGCCACTTGAGCCAGCTATTAAAAGCATTGATACAGTGAAAGATAAAGCCGCGTTGGTCACACTGATGGCACAGCTACAAGTTAAAGGTGGCGATCTTCCTTTTGGCTGGTATGTTAATAATGACGCTAAAAACTCAAGTGAAAATGCGCTTTATGCCTATCAAGCGGGACTTGGTTTACCTGACCGCGACTACTATTTAAAAGATGATGAAAAATTCACAAAAATTCGCGCGGCTTATCAAACGTATATCACCGATATTTTAGCTAAAGCTGGCGTTAATAATGCCGCTGATGCAGCCAAAGCGATATTAGCACTTGAAACGACACTTGCTGATGCACAGTGGAGCCGAGTGCAAAGCCGTGATGCAACTAAGTCATACAATAAAATGACGGTAGCTGAAGCTAACTCGCTAATGGGTGAGTTTGATTTAAATGCCTATTTCG
>NZ_PNDI01000094.1:0-684 GCF_005887465.1 Pseudoalteromonas sp. S1610
CGTCAAAGCCATGGCCTAACTCATGGCCAATAACCGCACCAATAGCACCATAGTTAACAGCATCATCAGCTTCTAAATTAAAGAAAGGAGGCTGCAGAATCGCCGCAGGGAATACTATTTCGTTATTCACTGGATTGTAGTAAGCATTCACTGTTTGTGGAGTCATATGCCACTCAGAGCGATCAACTGGCTTACCTAATTTAGCAATCATATCTGCATAAGCCCATTCACTGTAGCGAATATAGTTACCTACCAGTTCATCAGGGTTAATCGCTAAATCTGAGTAATCTTTCCATTTATCTGGGTAACCAATTTTAGGGGTAAACTTATTGAGTTTTTCTTGCGCCGCCACTTTTGTTTCAGGGCTCATCCACTCAAGGTTTTCAATTGCCACTGAATAGCCTTTAATCACATTATCAACTAACTCTTCCATACGTGCTTTTGCTTCTGGCGGGAAGTTTTCTTTAACGTAGACTTTACCTAAAATTTCACCCAGTACACTGTTTGATGCATCAACGGCTTGCTTCCAAAGTGGTGCTTGCTCTTCAACACCACGCAACGTGGTGCTGTAAAAATTAAACTTCAAATCCACTAAATCTTTATTAAGTAGCTGCGCGTAATTACTAACAAAATGGAATTTTAAATAGTTTTGCCAAACAGCTAAGTCAGTATTGTTAAAAATCG
>NZ_PNDI01000095.1:0-8733 GCF_005887465.1 Pseudoalteromonas sp. S1610
GCCTAAATACCAAACAGACTGCTGCAAATTTAACCTTGAAAGGTCAACAGACCCTAGATAATTAAGCTTGTTTGCTAGCAACCCACTCATCAACAAAGTTTTCTAGTACGTTTAATGGTACAGGGCCATTTTTAAGCACTACGTCGTGGAATTGACGAATATCAAACTTGTCGCCAAGCTGCTTTTTAGCTGCTTCACGTAGTTCTAAAATTTTCAGCATACCCACTTTGTAAGCCGTTGCTTGTGATGGCATTACAATATGACGCTCAACCATTTTTACACCGTCAGAAGTGGCGTTAGGAGTGTTGTTAACGTAGTAATCAATACCTTCTTGGCGAGTCCACTTCATTGCGTGAATACCGGTATCAACCACTAGACGACAGGCACGCCATAACTCCATAGCTAAACGACCAAAATCTGAATACGGGTCTTCATAAAGGCCCATTTCTTTTGGTAGTAACTCTGAGTATAAACCCCAACCTTCAATGTAGGCTGTGTAACCACCAAACTTACGGAACTTAGGCACGCCTTCCAGCTCTTGTGAAATAGCAATTTGCATGTGATGACCCGGAATACCCTCATGGTAAGCGAGAGCTTCCATTTGGTAAGTTGGCATTGCTTCCATGTCATAGAGGTTGGCGTAGTAAATACCTGGGCGAGAACCATCTGGCGCAGGTTGTTGATAAAACGCTTTACCTGCCGCTTTTTCACGGAAAGCTTCAACACGTTTTACTATCATGTCGGCTTTTGGTTTTACAATAAACAGCTCATCTAAGCGTGTTTTCATGTTATCAATTAAGCCTTTAGCTTCACTTAGGTACTGCGCTTTACCCGCTTCAGTATTAGCAAGGTAAAATTGTTTGTCGGTTTTCATAAACTGCATAAAAGCGTTTAAGTCGCCCTCAAAGCCAACTTTATCTTTAATGGCACGCATTTCATCATGAATACGTGACACTTCGGCAAGGCCAATGGCATGAATTTCTTTTGCTGTAAGGTCTGTCGTGGTAGTGCGTTTAAGCGCGTTATTGTAAAACGCTTCGCCATCAGGGAATTTCCAAGCACCGTCACGGTCATCAGCACGCTTTTCTAGCTGTGCAATGTAGTTAATTAACTTAGAGTAAGCAGGTTTAACTGCTGTTTTTAATGCATCAGTCGCTTTACTAATAAGTGCATCTTTTTCAGCTTGGTCGATTTCTAATGCATTTACTTTACGTTTAAAGTCAGCTAATAGCGTAGAATCTTCACCTTGTTCAAACGGCGCACCTTTAATGATGTTTTTGCTTGAATCAATCACGTGTGGAAATACAAATTTAGGTGCAATAATGTTTTTATCGGCGCGAATTTCTAAGCCGGTAATCAGTTGATCGAATACACCCGGTACCCCATTTAAACGGGCAATGTAATCGTTGGCTTCTTTTACGTTGCTAATTTGATGCTGGTTAATTAAAAAAGCAGGCACCATAGAGTGTGTACCAAACATTTGGTTTACTGGGTAGTTATGGTAACGCCATTTAAAATCAGCAATGCTGGCTTCTAAATCTTGTTTTTTTAAATCATAACTTACTTGAGTAGCTGCATCTAATTGCGCACGGTCAATGCTGTTGAGCGTAACCAAATCGGCTTTAGTTTGTGCCAAGTCTTTTAGCGCTTTTTCTTCGCTGTTGTCATCCCATTTATCGTAATCTTTTTTGATGCCCATATAGGTTTGATAAACTGGGCTGCTCATTACATCACGATTAAAAGTGTCTTCAAAAAAAGCATTCGCTTTATCAATTTCACTTTGTACAGGTTGAGCTTGAACCGCCGGTGCAGGCGTTGATTGTTGTGTTGCTTGTTGGCAACCGGCAAGCAGTGCCACGCTTACCGTGGCAGCAATTAGAGTAAGTTTACGCATTCGTTTCCCTTTTGTTGTTAGAAACCCATTAGGATATTTTAATTTTTCATGTGTTTACTTTACATGCGTATAACGCCAAAAGCGTTATACGAACAATTCTAGCAGGTCATTTAAAAAGCGATGGCCTTTAAGGCTTACTTGCCAATGGCCGTCTTTTTCTATTAATAAACCTGTGTTAATGGCTTTATTCAAAGCCGCTTGTTGGCTTTGTAATGGCTGATTAGTCAGTGCACTGTAGTCTTCAATCGGGCATGGCTCTGTTAAGCGAAAGCGATTCATAAAAAATTCAAACGCTAAGTCGTCTTGTTCTACTTGCCAGCTTTTGTACAAGTAGGGCTTAATAATGTCCATGTAGCCCCGTGGGTGTTTAACCTTTTCAGTGCGTGTTATCACCCCTGTTTTCGCATCAGTAACCTTACCATGGGCGCCACAGCCAATACCAAGATAATCGCCAAACCGCCAATAATTCAAGTTATGTTGGCATCGAAAGCCCGGTTTTGCATACCCTGAGATTTCGTATTGCTGATAGCCTGCTTGTGCCAATAATGCTTGGCCTTGCTCTTGAATATCCCACAAGGTTTCATCTTGCGGCAACGTGGGCGGTTTTGAAGCAAATTGTGTATTAGGCTCAATGGTGAGCTGATACCAAGAAATATGTGGTGGGCTCAGGGTAATAATTTGTTTTAAATCACTTAGTGCGTCATCGAGGGATTGCCCTGGTAAGCCATGCATTAAATCAAGGTTAAAGCTATTCAACCCTGCTTCACTAGCTTGTTGTGCTGCATAACTGGCTTCATCGGCACCATGAATTCGACCTAAGGCTTTTAACTTATCGTTTTGCATGCTTTGCACGCCAATAGAGATACGGTTAATCCCTGCTTTTACATAATCTTTGAAACGGCCAGTTTCGACTGTGCCGGGGTTTGCTTCAAGGGTTATTTCACAATTATCGGCTAGGCCTATGAGGCTATCTACTTCATTGAGTAAACGGGTGTATGCCGCGCCGGTTAATAGGCTTGGCGTGCCGCCGCCAATAAAAATGCTGTGAATTTTTCGCCCTTGTACTAAGTGTAAATCAGCTTTTAAATCGTCAATTAAGTGCTGTACATATTCAGCTTCAGGGATGTCACCTTTTTGCCCGTGGCTATTAAAGTCGCAGTAAGGGCATTTTTGCACGCACCAAGGCACGTGCACATATAAACTCAGTGGAGGAAGGTTCACAGGCCGCCTTTGTGTTGTAACTCTTGTAGTAATTTATTAAGTGCTTGTCCACGGTGGCTTAATGCATTCTTTTGCTCTTTTGTAAGCTCTGCACTGGTACAATTTTCTGATGGTACAAAAAAGATAGGATCGTAACCAAAGCCACCTTTACCGTGTTGGCTAAGGGTAATTTCGCCTTCCCAGCTAGCACTGCAAATAAGTGGGGTAGGGTCGTCAGCATGACGCATTAGTACCAACACACACCAAAAACGAGCGCTGCGATTAGGGTTATTGCCTAAATCAGCCAGTAATTTATCGATATTATCTTGATCACTTGCGCTATTTCCTGCAAAACGAGCAGAGTAAACACCTGGCGCGCCATTCAGGCCATCAACTTCTAAGCCTGAATCATCTGCAATAGCAGGCAGTCCGGTAATTTTAGCCGCATGTCGCGCTTTAATTATCGCGTTTTCTACAAACGTGGTGCCTGTTTCGGCTACGTCACTGACATTAAAGTCGCTTTGCGGTACAACATTAATATTAAGTGAGCTGAGCATGTTAGCCAGCTCATTCACTTTTCCGGGGTTGCCGGTTGCAAGTACTAAGGTGTTGGTCATATTTAATCTACGTAAAATTTTTGCTTAAACTTTAATGTTTGAAACTGATTACCTTGTTGGATTTCAATTTCAAAACGTAAAATCTCTTCGTTGGTGTAATCTACTTGTGCTAGATAATAAATTGAATCGCCTTCAACGACTTCTTTAAAGTTAAGGGTTTGCTTGTTACCTAATAAGTTTTTAGCGGTACCTTGTAATGTCGCTTTTTGAGCGGCTTTATCAGCATCATTTTTTAATATTGAAATATTAACAATGCCTTTATAGCCACTACGCTCAAGGTCATAAGCTTTAGCTATTTGCGGTTGAATAAACGTTGATGGAAAGGCTATGTAATGAACTTGCCAAGGGCCTAGTTCTTTGTATTGGGCGCCTTGTTCTTGAGCGCTGTGTGCATTAAATGCTAAAGCGAGACAAGCAATAAAACAAAACTTTATTAAACGTTGCATGGTTAACTCCTGAGTATGTAAAAAAGAGGCGCTAGGCCTCTTTTATATTACGTTGTGCTTAAGCTAAAAGGTCCATTAGCAGCATTTGTAAAAACTGAATGCCGATGATCAGTACCAATACCGATAAGTCTAAGCCTCCTAGTGGCGGTAAGATTTTACGGATTGGCTTTAACATTGGCTCAGTAAGCTGATGGAATACCGCTTCAATTGGGTTATAGCCTTGGCTTACCCAGCTTAAAATAGCGCGGATGATTAACACCCAAAAGACTAAATTTAAACCTTCTTTTAAAACAGTTATTAGCGCCTGTATAAGCACAGGTTGAATAGCCCAAGAGCTATAAATAAGCCACATTAATGTACTTATTTTTGCCGCAGCCACTATAAATGCCAGCAACAAAGAGGCTAAATCAAGCCCGCCTAGCCCTGGAATGATTTTTCGCAGCGGGTTAACTGCAAACGAAGTGGCTTTGACCACAAATTGGCTCATCGGGTTGTAAAAGTCGGCTTTTGCCCACTGTAGCCAAAAACGCAGTAGTACCACCATTAAAAACAGATCAAACAAGGTGCTAATTAAAAATTGCATGGCATTCATAGTATAACCTTCAATAAAAAATGGTTTTAAAGTTCTTGTTCCATTTGCACTGCACGCGCAATACACGCATCCATTGCATCACCCACAGTTTGGGTTAAACCTTGCGCTTTTAAATGCTCAACAGCTGCATGCGTGGTACCGCCTTTTGAGGTTACATTGGCGCGCAGTTGCGAAATGCTAATATCTGGTTGGCTAAGTGCCATTTCAGCTGCGCCTAGCGCTGTTTGCTGTACTAAGCGACGCGCGTCTTCATCATTAAAGCCAAGTGCTTTCGCTTTTTCTTCAATCGCTTCCATAAATAAGAAAAAGTAAGCTGGCGATGAGCCTGTCACAGCAATGACATCGTTAATTTGCGATTCTTGCTCTACCCACACAACTATACCTGTACATTCAAAAACTTGTTGTACAAATTCATGTTCGCTTTGCGTTTCGCCAGCGCCATACAAGCCCGATACACCACGGCCAAGTAACGACGGTGTATTTGGCATACAACGCACCATTTTCACATCTTGGCCAAGCATTTCACGTAAGCGTTTAACGGTTAAGCCTGCAGCGACTGAGATAAATAATTTATCACTAAAGTCGATGCCTGAATCTTGAAATGATTGGCACAAGTCGCCCATCATTTGTGGTTTAACAGACAGAACAATGACATCTGCATCGCGCATAGCTTCGTTATTGTCACTGGTGGTTTGCACCTTAAAGTCGGATGCTACCTTGGCTAGTTTTTCTTGGTTGCGGTTAGTTGCAATAATATTGTTTGCGTTAAAGCCGTTTTTTACCATGCCACCAATGATGGCGTAGCTCATATTACCTGTGCCTATAAATGCGATTTTTTTATCTGACATATGTCTGTTATCACCTTTTAAGTTCGTGTTCCAAAAATATCTGTGCCGATCCTCACCATGGTTGAACCTGCCGTTATGGCAGCCTCTACATCGTTACTCATCCCCATCGACAACGTATCTATATGAGGATATTGGGTCTGTAGTTTATCAAAGCAAGTTTGTAATTGCTCAAAATATTGAATTTGCGTGTTAGCATCGTCACTTTTTGCAGGAATAGCCATTAGTCCGCGTAATTTTAACTGTGAACACTGACTTATAAATTGTGCTAGTTGGTCTATTTCCTCTACGGCACAGCCGGATTTCGCGTCTTCTGCGCTAATATTAACTTGTATCAGTATATTAAGAGCGGGCATTTCCTGTTGGCGCTGAGCGTTTAAGCGTTTTGCTATTTTTAGTCTGTCGACGCTTTGTACCCAGTCAAAGTGGTTGGCCACCAAAGCGCTTTTATTTGACTGTATAGGGCCAATGAAATGCCAAACAATATCGCTAAATGTGGCTAGTTGCGCTATTTTATCTACAGCTTCTTGAACATAAGATTCACCAAATTGGCGTTGCCCTTGCTCATATGCTGCCATAATATCAGAGACGGGTTTGGTTTTAGATACTGCAAGTAACGTAATGTCGTTACTATTGCGCTGTGCATTTTGCGCTGCCTCTGCAATTCTAGCGTAGGCGGATGTGAGTCGTTCTGCTATTGTAACCATATATTTATCAGTTAGTTGTGGAGTCATAAATGGATATCACCGAATTATTGGCATTTAGTGTGCAACATAAAGCATCAGATTTGCACTTATCATCAGGGGTATCACCTATGATACGTGTTGATGGTGATGTGCGACGAATTAATATACCAGCACTTGGAGATAAAGAAGTCAGCAGTCTGGTTTATGACATTATGAACGATAACCAGCGTAAGGACTATGAACAAAATCTCGAAGTGGATTTTTCTTTTGAAGTCCCTAATTTAGCACGTTTTCGTGTAAATGCCTTTAACTCTAATCGTGGTCCTGCTGCCGTTTTCCGTACAATCCCGAGTGACGTACTGACACTTGAAGATTTGGGCGCGCCGGAAATATTCAAACAAATTTCAGATAATCCACGAGGCTTAGTATTAGTTACCGGCCCTACAGGCTCAGGTAAGTCGACTACACTTGCAGCTATGGTCGATTATATAAATCAAACTAAACATCATCATGTACTGACCATTGAAGATCCTATCGAATTTGTACACGATAATAAACTCAGCTTAATTAACCAGCGTGAAGTTCACCGCGATACGCATAGTTTTTCTAATGCCTTGCGAAGTGCATTGCGTGAAGACCCTGATGTTATTTTGGTTGGTGAGTTACGAGATCTAGAAACTATTCGCCTTGCTATGACCGCAGCTGAAACAGGTCACTTAGTGTTTGGCACTTTGCATACCACGTCGGCACCTAAAACCATTGACCGTATTATTGATGTATTCCCTGGTGAAGAAAAAGACATGATCCGCTCTATGCTTTCAGAATCACTGCGCGCGGTTATCTCACAAACACTGATCAAGAAGGTCGGTGGAGGGCGAGTAGCTGCACATGAAATCATGTTGGCAACGCCTGCTATTCGTAACTTAATTCGTGAAGATAAAATTGCTCAAATGTACTCATCAATTCAAACCGGTGCGTCGCAGGGCATGCAAACTATGGATCAATGTTTAACAAACCTTGTTAACAGAGGCATTATCACTCACTCAGCGGCGTATACAAAAGCACAAGATAAGACGCAGTTTAGCGCTTAAGGAATTATTATGACTTTATCTCTAAATCACTTTTTACAAATAATGATCGACAAAAAAGGCTCTGATCTATTTGTATCAAGCCAGCTGCCTATTAGCGCTAAAATTAATGGCGAGCTGATACCTCTTAATGATGACAAACTAACCGATGAGCAAGCGCTGGAATTAGTTGAATCAGCGATGAGTGAAAAGCAAAAGGCAGAGTTTCATAGCACCAAAGAGTGTAACTTTGCAATTGCAACCAGCGAAGGGCGCTTTCGTATTTCGGCTTTTTGGCAACGTGACAGAGCAGGGATGGTTATTCGCCGGATTGTGACCCAAATACCTGATGTAAAAGAGCTGGGATTGCCCTCAGTACTTACTGATGTGATTATGTCAAAGCGAGGCCTGGTATTATTTGTAGGTGGTACGGGAACCGGTAAATCAACATCACTGGCAGCACTGGTTGGTTATAGAAATCGCCATCAGCGCGGGCATATTCTAACCATAGAAGATCCAATTGAATTTGTGCATGAGCACCAAAAAAGTATTATTACCCAACGTGAAGTGGGCTTAGATACAGAAAGCTTTGAGTCAGCACTAAAAAGCTCTTTACGCCAAGCGCCAGATGTTATTTTGATTGGTGAAATTCGATCGCAAGAAACTATGGAGTATGCGTTAAGCTTTGCAGAAACAGGTCATTTATGTGTTGCCACCTTACATGCTAACAATGCTAACCAAGCTATTGATCGTATTATGCACTTAGTGCCAAAAGAGAAGCACGATAAGCTTAAATATGATTTAGCATTAAACTTACGCGCTATTATTGCCCAGCAGCTTATCCCTACCTCTGATGGTGAGGGACGTGCTGCTGCTATAGAGGTATTATTGAATACGCCAATGGTGAGTGAGCTGATTAAAAACGGTAACATTGGTGGTATTAAAGAAACTATGGCCAAATCAACTGAAATGGGCATGCAGACCTTTGACCAAGCGCTGTTTGAGCTTTACAGACAGCAACGGATTAACTATGCCGATGCACTTCATCATGCAGACTCGCCAAATGATTTACGTTTAATGATAAAACTACGTAATAACGAGCAGCAAGGGGCAGGCTTTTTGCAAGGTGTAACCATTGATGGCCTTGATGATAAAGGTAATATTACCTAAGGACAATTAACTCGTTGCTGCCTACATGGATGTAAGCCAGTAGAATAACGTAGGAGCAATTATCGAACCCACTAGGTTACAAACCTCGCGCCGCGATTAAACCGCCCCTAGTTTGAACAAATTTTAATCCGCAAAGGTCAACAGACCCTAGTAACATGAATTAAGAATGCATGTAAGTGGTGTTTTTGCCGTTTGCCTTAGCCTGATAAACAGCGT
>NZ_PNDI01000096.1:0-1115 GCF_005887465.1 Pseudoalteromonas sp. S1610
TAAAAAGTGTCACTAGGACAATTGATTAGTTAAACTCACATCCTGAGCTTTTAAGGTAATGGCGCAATAGTACAGATAAAGACTCGAGCTTTATGTGTTACGCTATTTTCTCGGTAAAACCGCCTTTAACTAAAAAGTTAAGTGGCGTCCCCAAGGGGATTCGAACCCCTGTTACCGCCGTGAAAGGGCGGTGTCCTAGGCCTCTAGACGATGGGGACACAGAAAACTGCTACCCTAGGACAAACACTAAAAATTGGTGGAGCTATGCGGGATCGAACCGCAGACCTCTTCGCTGCCAGCGAAGCGCTCTCCCAGCTGAGCTATAGCCCCAACTTATTCAATACGCTCGGTGATAACCACGTCGTGTATCGCTTAGTGCGGGGCGCATTCTATGCACCCCCCAAAATAAAGTCAACAGTTTTTTGTGCGACATTATTTAAATGGTTTAATTTTCAACAAACTGGCTATCATACATGCTAAAAAGTAGATTTTCATAGTATTTAGTAACCATGAGTTACGTTAAGTGTGCCACATTTGCGTTTGAGTTGAGAATAACGACTTTATAATACTAAAAGTACCTATTCACATCGGACTCAAAAGGTATACATTTATATGCAAATTGAGTTACCACCGCTTTTTGCCTAAAACGGGCCTACTTCCATCATAACCTAGCTGGATTTTATTAAATGCTAATTGTAAAGCTTAACTATGCTAAGCGATAAACAACTTGCTAATTTGAGTGGTTTAAACAATTGAATAATATAGGCAGGATGATCTGAACTAGAAAGTTTAACTTTGATTTCTTGGTTGCAACCCTGGCTCGGTAAATCAATTACCACTAAATTGAATTAATTTTCATCCTTAAAAAGCAACAGAGCCCTATTAAGTGAATATGAATGTAGCTACATTAGCGCCCAGCCATGCATGCTTATTGTTCGTTTTATGTTACCTTGTTGATAAAGTGAACACTATTTGCATTGCATTGATTATAAAAGCTTCATTCAGCACATTTTTATCATTCAAGTGTTGACACATTTACAAGTCTATCTATAATAGCGCCCCACAACAACGCAGCAATGTGGTGTTGTTTAGATGCGGGTGATTAGCTCAGTTGG
>NZ_PNDI01000097.1:0-259 GCF_005887465.1 Pseudoalteromonas sp. S1610
CATCATATAACTGTGAGAACGACCCATAGTTAGACTTGTCACCTGGAATCTCAGTTTTTGCTAACCATTGACCATTAACATGGTAATAAAAATCATCCTGTGCACGAACACTTTTATCCATATTTTGTAAATCAACACCTAGCGCACCAGGAGCCGCCACCGGTGCAGTTACTGTGGTTGATTCTGCTTTCATTTGTTGTGGCTTTTCGCCGCAGCCAACCAAACCTAACGCCAATGCAATACTGGCGGCAGTCATTGT
>NZ_PNDI01000098.1:0-593 GCF_005887465.1 Pseudoalteromonas sp. S1610
AATTTAAGCAAACTTTCCTTTGAGGTTTTTAAGGTGTGATATGGCTAAAGATAGATATGCGCCAAAACCATTAACCGACATTATGGCCGGGCTAAACAACCGTTTAGCAGCCTATGCGGGAAAAAGCCAAGCATTGGATACACAGCAACAACTGTTACGCGATTTTTTAGGGCCTAAGCTAGGCGATAAATGTCGAGTAAGTAATTATCGTGACGGCACACTGATGATAGAAGCTGTTTCAGCTCCTATTGCTCTTAGGCTTAATTATTTAAAAATGGATATGCAGTCTCATTTTAGAGCCGCAGGTATGGCAGAGCTTGGACAAATAAAAATTACCGCCAATCCACAAGCAACTCAACGATTAAGTAATCGTCCTAAAGCGACAGATAGCCAAGCGACTAACTCTCTTAAAATGAGTGAGCAAACGGCTGATTATTTGAATGCGATCGCCGATTCTGCTCCTCCTTCATTAAAAGAAAAGCTGCAGCGCTTAGCATTACATGGCAAAAGTAAGCCCTAGCTAGCCCTCATGCTAGGCTCTTTTTCACGCTTTGAACAAACGCAAAATACTTTGTTACATATTCGATTTTATT
>NZ_PNDI01000099.1:0-286 GCF_005887465.1 Pseudoalteromonas sp. S1610
ATTTTGTGAATTTTTAAGTAAAAATCACATTTTTATTTTTAACTTATAGTTTATATATAAAATATAAAAAATGGCATAGAAGTTGTAATACCTAAGCTGTATTTAGCAAAAAGTGATTAAGCTTAACGCTTAACCTTACAACCCAATGAAGGAATTACGTTATGACAACATTTAAATCAACACTGGTATTAATGGCACTTGCTTCTTCATCTGTGGCGTTTGCTGCAACAGAATTTGACACACTGGATGTGGATGGTAATGGCGCAATAAGCCAAGCTGAAGCATC